>DASQDA010000146.1:0-14874 GCA_035634435.1 Polyangiaceae bacterium | reverse complement strand
CACTTGCTTGGTGTGCTTCCAGACGTCCTTGTGACGCCATTCACCGTCGCCGAAGCCCACCAGCGCGTTGACCTCGGGCAACAGGCTCCCGAGCACGCCGCCTGCGAGGAGCGCATCCAGCCCCTCGTCGGCATGCGCGCCCATCATGACGCGGTCCAGACGGACCCGGATGTCCGCTCGGGACAGCGTCGCGAGGTCTTCCGGGGCGGTCAGCACCACCGGCTCCTCCGACAATCCGTGTTCCGCCCGGACGACGGCTCGCTCCAGGGCGGCAATCGCGCGGTCTTTGTCTCCGGCAGGGGCAGTCGACTTCAGGCTCATGGCGTCAGACGGCGCGACGGCTACGCCGGCTCGGGCGCGACTACTACGCCGGCTCTGCCACGGCGCAAGCAGAAAGCGCCACTGGCACCGGTTGAGCCGCGCCGGCGTCGCGCGGGGACAGCTGGAATTTGCAAGTTGCGGCTGCTACCCGGGCAAATTCCAGAGCGAGCCGGGCACAATTTCAGTAAGACGATACGCTTCGAGGGTCGATGGTCGAGCGCCGCGCACCAACACCCAGCGTGGACCCCATGCGCCTGGTCGCGCGTGTGCTGTGTGTGGTCTTCGGAGCAATTGGAGCGTTGCCGTTGCTGGCCGAGCTGCTGCTCAGTCTCGGAGCGGTGCAGAACTGGGCAGCTCACGCCACCGCGGACGCGGTGCGCCAGCACCTGGGCGTCGAATCCAGCTTCCGCGTTCGCTTGCACGTGCTGCCCCTGCGCTTGGTGGTGAGCGATCTGGTCGTGGATGCGAACGATGGCGGCTCCCCCGCGCTTCAGGTGGAGCGACTCCGCCTGACCCCGGGAATCTTCGGGCTCCTCGCGGGACGCCTCGATATTGGCGACCTGGAAGTGCAAGCCCCACGTGCCCGCTTGGTGGTCCGCGACGGCAAGCTTTCGAACGTGGCCTATCGCCTTCCAGCACGCCGCGCCCAGAGCGGGTCCGAAGCGCAAGCGACCCGCAGCCCGTTTGGCTCGCTTTCGATCAGTGGCGGCCGGCTCGACCTCGACCTGGACGGCGCGCGTCTCTCCACCGGTGCCGTCGACCTGGACGTCTTTGCCGAGCAGGGGCCATCGTTCGAGGTGATGCTGAGCACGAGCGTCAGCAGCCTCGATTCCACTCGTGCAGTGGCTGCGACCGACCCAGCGACGGCGCCCGTCTTTGCGCACGACGACGACGTGCTGTGTCGCCTCGACCTGCGCGCGCGCATCGAGGGGCCGACGCTCCTGTTGCGGCGCCTCTCGGCGATTGGTGTGGCCGACCTCGACGCTGCTCCGGCAACGCGCCCCTCGTGTGACATCGGCGAGGAGGCCGTCGGCCGCTTCGCGCTGCGGCTCTCGCAATTGCGGCTGAACCTGCGTGAGCCCTTGCGCCCACAGCTGCGGGGCAACGTGCTGGTACGCGCGCCGCTCGGTTTGCTCAATCGCGCCATGGGTGGCCCGCCACTGCTCGGCTGGGCCGCCTTCTCCGGCGACGCGCGCTACGACGGAAGCTCCCGATTACCCGAGCTCCATGGCCGCGTGAGCGGCTCCGGCATCGGCATCGCGGACTACAACATCGCTCGCGATCTCGGCATGGATCTGCACGTGAGCGGTGACGCCATCGTGTTGCCGCGCACGGAGCTGACCTTCTCGGACGGCCGTATCGTCGCGGAAGGAGGTCGCATCGAGCCGTTTGCGGCGGGAGCGCCCATGTCGCTCGCACGCATGGAGGGCAAGGGGGTGCTCTTCGAGAGCATGATGCGCGATCTGGGCGTGACGCCAGACACCATCGTGCGCTGGAATCTGTTGTCCACCGTGGTCACCAACCTGCGCGGCACGCTTTCGCCCTTGAGCCTGGACGCCGAGCTGAGCGCCGAGACCCGCGACTTCGAGATCTTCGACCGCGCCTTTCACGAAAGCGATCGGCGTCACATGATCGGGGTCAAGAGCGCGAGCCTTCGCGGCAAAGTCGGGGTGCGCCCCCACGCGCTCTTGTTGCACGACATGCACACGCATTTCGGCAAGAGCTCGATGTTCGTGAAGCTCGTCTCCATTGGCTTCGACAACCAGCTGGTGGTGACCATCCCCCCAGGCGCCAAGCTGCACCTGCCGGACATCAGCCCGCTCATCGACATCCGCATGGCGGGGCTGGCCGAGCTCGACATCCATCTGGCCGGCATCTCGAGCGACCCACTATTGACGGGCAACATCAAGGTCACCGGCTTCGAGTTCGGCGGCTTTCCCCTCGGCGATATTCACGGCGCCAAGGTCAAGTTCCGCCCGCTCTGGCTCGAGCTCACCGAGCTGCGCGCCCAGAAGGGCCAGAGCGACTTCAACGTGCCTTACGCCAAGCTCGACTTCGGCACGCGAGCGTCACTGCTCATCGAAGCGCACACGAAGAGCGACGCGCTCGACTTTCGCGACTTCTTCGCGATGTGGCACTTCGACGAGGATCCGCGTTTCGACGCCGTCGCGGGCCGCTCGGCCGTGGATGCCCGCATTCGCTACGTGCTCGGTGGACCCGAGGACCACTGCCGCGGGGGCGTGTTGCAGATAGCTGGCGAGCTGAACGCGCACGATCTGATGCTCTTCGACGAGCATTTCGACGGGGGGCGAAGCAAATTCGGGCTGGTGTGGGACGACCGTGACGCCGCGTACCGCGGCATGCTGCTGGAGGTACCCGAGCTCTCGCTGCAGAAGGGCAGCGGCAGCATGAGTGGCAGCCTGCGGCTCACGCGCGGGGCCAAGCTCGATGGGCAGCTGATGGCCACGGCGGTGCCCCTCGGCAAGATCGACGGCCTGCCAACGCTGGTGCGCGCCGTCGAGGGCAGCGTGAACGCCACCGCGACGCTTTCGGGAACTTTGGATGCATTGCGCGCGGAGGTCAGCGGCAGCGTGTCGCCGATCCGCATCGGCAGGGCGAGCTTGCCGAGCTCCACGCTCCAGGTGCGGCTCGAGCCGCCCGCGCAGCGCGCCCCGCCGGTGGGCGTGACGCGCTGCGGTCAGCCGATCAGCGCGCCGTTCGATCGCAGCACGTTCGAGCGTGACCCGCCCGACGGGCAATTCCACATCGACGGCGTGCTCTTCGGTGGGCAACTGTCGCTCTTCGATCTGCGGGTCACGCGTCAGCGGAACAAGACGCTGCGCGGCCGCATCGAGATGGCGGGCCTCGACCTGGGAGCACTGCTCGAGCTGCGCCCGGAGGTGGCGCTGGCCCAGGAGCGCTCGCGCGGGCTCGTCTCGGGCCGCGTTGACGTCGACGAGCTATCGCTCGCCGATCCGGCAGCGGCGCGCGGCCGCATTGCGCTCAGCCAGCTGCGGCTCGGTTACAACGACTTCGGAGTGGAGCTCGTGCCCGGCATGAGGCCGGTGGTGATCGCCAATCGCAAGTTAGTGATGCCCTCAGCGGGCCTGTCGGTGGTGACGCCGCGCGGACAACGCGCCACGCTGGATCTGTCGGGCAGCCTGGCCGACCTCGGTAGAAACCCGCTCCTCGATGCACGCTTGGTACTGCGGCCCACGGCGCTTTCCGGGCTGGTCGGCGTGCTGCCGCGGATTGAGCGAGCGAACGGCACGCTGACGGGACGCTTGCACCTGGTGGGCCCCCTCGGCCGACCCCGCTATACGGGCGGGCTCGAGCTCGACCGGGGTGAGCTTCTGCTGCGCGGCTTGCCGCTGCCGCTGAGTGACGTGCAGCTCGCCGTCGCCATCGACGGCAGCGAGCTGAACGTGACGCGGGGATCCGCGCGAATGGGTAGTGGCAGCGTCACCCTCAGTGGCGGCGCGCCAGTGCGCGGCTTTTCCCTGGGCGAGGCGCGACTCCGGCTCACCGCGCGCGACATCTCGCTGCCCATGAAAGACGGCGTGCGCGCCGTGGCGGATGCCGAGCTCCTGGCGCGTTATCGTCCGACCAACGACGACGACAGCGAACGACACCTGCCGCGCATCACTGGCAGCGTGCTCCTGCGTGCGCTCGAGTACCGCCGGCCCGTGGCGATGGCCGCCGACTTGAACGCCCTGGCGCAGCGCGGCAAGCGCACCGAGTTTCTGGCCTACGACAGCAGCGAGGACGCGGTCGCCTTCGACCTCAACATCAAGGCGCAGCGCCCGTTGAAAATTCACAACGATCTGATCGAGGCGGAGCTTTTGCTCGATCCAGAGGGGCTGACGCTCGCGGGCACCAACGCGCGCTTCGGCTTGCGCGGCAACCTGCGTGTGCGCCCGGGCGGAAGGCTGGTGCTCCGGCAGAGCGAGTTCGAGATCAGCGAGGGCTCGGTGCGCTTCGACGACCTCACGCGCATCGCTCCCAGGGTGGACGTCACCGCCACGACCGACTATCGGCGGTATTCGGACGCGCCCGGTAGCAACGTGGCACAAGCACCCGGCACTTACTCCGGCGCCTCGTCGGCCGCGACCGGAGGCCGCTGGAATATCCGCCTGCACGCCTACGGAGATGCCGACAACCTGCGCGTCGATTTGACGAGCGACCCCGCGCTGGCCCAAGACGACATCTTCCTGCTGCTCACGGTCGGCTTGACGCGCGCAGAGCTCGATCAGGCACAGAGCGCCAGCGTGGGTGAGAGCGTCGCGCTGGAAGCGCTGGGCACACTCACCGGCGCTGATCGCGCGGTCAAGAACGTGGTCCCGCTGATCGACGAGTTCCGCTTCGGCTCCGCTTACTCGTCCCGCACCGGGCGCACCGAGCCCACCGTGACCGTCGGAAAACGCCTCACCGACCGCGTGCGCGCCAACGTCACGAGCGGCCTGGGAGAGTCGCGCGAGATCCGCTCGAACGTTGAATGGCGGCTGTCGCCCCGCGTGAGCGTGGAGGGCTCCTACGACAACGTCAACGACATCTCCAGCTCGTCGCTGGGCAACCTCGGGGCGGACGTGCGCTGGCGCCTGGAATTCGAGTAGATTACGCTTGGCGCGTGAACGTCCGACTCATCCGTGAATTCCGCTTCGAAGCTGCACACCTGTTGCCCAAGGTCCCAGCGGGCCACAAGTGTGCGCGCCTGCACGGTCACAGCTTCAAGGTCGAGCTGTCGATTCGCGGCCCCGTCAATCCGGACACCGGCTGGTTCATCGACTTCGGAGAGGTCGATCGCATCTGGCAGCCGCTGCACGACACGCTCGATCACAATTACCTGAACGAGGTCGCGGGCCTCGAAAACCCCACCAGCGAAAACCTTGGGCGCTGGCTCTGGGAGCGCATCAAGCCGGAGCTGCCACAGCTCGAGCGCGTCATCGTGCACGAGACGTGTGACGCCCGCTGCGAATACGAAGGCGACTGATTGCGACCTGCGCGGGCTAGAGCAACGAGCCGTCCGACGGATTCGGCGTTCTAGGCGGTTACGCTCGCGGCACTCGGCGCCGCCAGCTCGCGATCTACCGCGAGCTCGTGCACGTGGGCGAGCAACACGTCTAGCTGAGCTCGCAGGTGCTCGACTTCCTTCGCGAGCACGGAAGGTAACTCCGAGACGCGAGTCAGCTCGAGGAGCCTGCTCCGCACGTCGCGCGGCAGCTCTGCCCACAGCCGCTCCGGCGCCGCCAGCACCCAGGTCGTGATGAGCTCGGAGAAGGCCTCGCCGTGCGCGGCGCTCACGGCTCCGTGCAGCGGGC
Organism: Polyangiaceae bacterium; assembly: GCA_035634435.1. Classification (GTDB taxonomy): domain Bacteria; phylum Myxococcota_A; class Polyangia; order Polyangiales; family Polyangiaceae; genus PMG-095. The sequence continues at coordinate 9,235 of DASQDA010000146.1, read as the reverse complement.
TCTGCACCAACGCGCAGCGCAGCGCCTCGAACACCGCATCGTGCTCCGGCGTCTCCGGCTTGCGCACCCGCACGCATTCGGAAAGCCCCGCGCCGAGCGCAGCGGCGCCCACCTCCGACAGTAGCTCGGACAGGCTGACTGGGGTCCGCGCGCGCAGCGCCTTCTGGGTGTGCTCGAGCAGCCGCTGCGCTGCCAGCGCGACACTCGCGCCTTCGGCACAGCTGAAGAAATGCGCTAGGTTACTCGGCTGGCCCCCGCGCCGCAGCGACACCCATCCCCGGCTAAGCCCTGTGACCGGATCCGCATCGAGCATGGCGGCGTGCAGCTCCGCGAGCGGCACCCAGTGGGGTGGATACTTGAAGCGCGCCACGTCCAGGATCAGCACCAAGCGTCGCTGCGGGTGATAGCCGCCGATGGGGGAGAAGTGCCCTGACCCGGTCTGCCCGAGCCCCGCGCGCGAATAGCTGGCCACCACCACGGCGTCACGCGGCGAGCGGGCGGCGTGCTCCACGGCCAGCGCGAGCTCCTCGCTGCTCGTCCGGTCGGCGCGGAAGAGCTCGGCCTTCGCGCCGTTGCAGCGCGACAAACAGGCGAGCTCCTCCAGCGAAATACCCGCCTTGCGGACTGTCGACAGCGGCGTGCAGCAGTCCAAGAGCTCCTCGCTGAACCAGCGCCAGGGTCCACGCCACAGCCGGCCAGGATCGATCTCGAGAGCATTGAGCGCCATCACGAGCGATCCGAGACCACAGAACGCCGGGTCGGCCTGCGTGTGGAACTGCTCGATGAGCGGAAAAAAGCCCTCGAGCGTCCCCTCGGCGAGCGCTTCACGAAAGAGCGCGCGCCCGGCGGCGGACGAGAAAGGCACGTGAAGCTCGGGCAGCGGCCGGCGGTAAAGACTGGACATGGCGGACCCAATGGTCGCTGGAATATAGCTGAAGGGAGCGCACGCGGGAACGAGCGCGCTGCTCGGCAATCCGTCTCGAACGGCACCGCTGTATGCCGCTGTCTTCCTCTGCAGCCGCGCCGCGCCGCCCCTGCCTTGCGCTGCGGGCTCGGAGCCCAATACTGCGAGCCATGAAGGCGATTGTGCTTCCTCGGTTCGGCGGCCCCGAAGTTCTCGAGCTCCGGGAGGTGCAGAATCCCAAGGTCGGCCCCGGCGAAGTGCTCATTCGGGTCATCGCTTCGGCGACCAACCCCGTGGAGGCGAAGATCCGCGCCAGCGGCCACTGGGCGAAGATCCCGCTCCCTGCGGTGATCGGTTACGACGCCGCAGGCGTCGTCGAGCAGGTGGGCGTCGGCGTCGACGACCTGCACGTGGGCGATGCGGTCTACACGAGCCCCGAGATCTTCGGCAACGCACACGGCACCCACGCGGAGCTGGTAGTGGTGCGCGCGTCCATCGTCGCGAAGAAGCCCGCTCGCCTGAGCTTCGAAGAAGCGGCAGCCGTGCCGCTCGCGGGCGGCACCGCGTACGAAGCCATCGTGCGCCGCCTCGGCGTCGGTGTGGGCGAGACGGTGCTCATCCACGGCGGCGCCGGCGGTGTTGGCTCGTTCGCCGTGCAGATTGCCAAGGCGTGTGGCGCTCGGGTCCTGGCGACCGCGGGCGCCGCGAACCAGGACCTATTGAAGAAGCTCGGGGCTGACGTTGCCATCGACTACAGCCGGCAAGACGCGTCCGAAGTGGCTCTGCGTGAAACGTCCGGAGGAGGCGTCGACGCGGCCTTCGATACCGTCGGGGGCATGCTCGAAAGCTGCGTCGCCGCCACGCGCCTCTTCGGACGCATCGCCACCATATTGGGTCCTCGCGGCGAGCTCGGCGGTCTGTACCTGAAGAACCAAACCTTGCATGGCGTGTTTCTGACGCGTGAGCGCGAGCGGCTGGACGCGCTCAGCCGGCTGTTCGAGCAGGGGCGTGTCGCACCGCTCCTCGACCAGGTCGTTCCCTTCGAGCTGCAGGCGGTGCAGCGCGCGCACGAGCGCCTCGATAGCGGTCATGGCAGGGGCAAGCTCGTGTTTCGAGTGTCGCAGGCCTGAGCTCGGGCAGCGTGTCGCGCTCGCTTCCCGTCCTGACCGGCTCCGAGCACTTGCGCTTCCGCTGCTCGGGCTGCGGCGCTTGTTGCAAGGGATTGCGCGTGTCGCTGACGCACCGGGACCTGACGCGATTGCTGAACCTGCTGGGTGGATCGGCGCTCCGGTTAGTGGAGTGGCTCGCTCCGGACGAGGTGGACATGGAGGGCGAGCCGAGCAGCTTCGTCGAGCTACGCGGTGGGCGACGTCTGATGGTGCTGGCGCAGGACGCAGGTGCTTGCCGCTTCCTCGACGCGGAGCAGCGCTGCAGCGTCTACGCTGCCCGCCCCGCGGATTGTCAGCTGTTCCCGTTTCATCTCGAGCGCGACCCGCAGGGCCTTGCACGCGAGCTCACGCTCTTGCCATTCGAGGGATGTGACTACGAGCGGGACGGCGACAACCCAGCTGTCGAGCTCGTGAAGAGCGACGCAGTCCGCTGGGGGGAGCTGGCCGACTATCAGCTCCGTGTCGCCAGCTGGAATCGGCTCGCGCGCCATCGTCGCCGCTTCGGGCACCCGGCGGGCGACGCCGCGGAGTTCCTGGCGTTCCTCGGCGTGGCGTGAGCGACGCCGCCAGGCACATTCACCAGCTGCCGCGGTTCTCGCGCGACCGCCACGGCTCCGCAGGCGGCAGCGCCGCGCCGCGCTGCAAGAGCTCAACGGAGTGACCGTCGGGCGACTTGACGAAGGCCATGTGGCCGTCGCGCGGCGGCCGTAGTATCTCGACGCCGCGCTGCTCCAACCGCTCGCAAGTTGCGTAGATATCGTCGACCTGAAACGCCAGGTGCCCGAAGAAACGCCCGAGCGTGTAGGGCTCTTGTTGATCCCAGTTATAGGTGAGCTCGATCTGCGCGGCGTCCCCTTCACTGCCGCTACCCAGGAACACCAAAGTGAAGCGCCCCGCTGGGTTCTCGCTGCGGCGCAGCTCGCGGAGTCCCAGCTGAGTGACGAAGAATTCGAGCGCCCGATCGAGATCACGCACCCGCAGCATGGTGTGAAGGAATCGCATGCGCGCAGTCTACGCGAGCGCTGACTTGCTGTCGCTCGCGCACTACGGAGCCGCCGCCGCACCGTCGCGGCGGCTCCGCCGGTCGCACCTACTCCAGCGTTTCCGCCACCCGGTCGCCGAATGCGCGGAGCGCCGGAGCGTAGCCGTCCTGTTCCGGGTCGTTGCGCGCCGGAGCCGGGCAGGCCGACCCGACGACGCCGCTCGCGCCAATGCCACGCACCACCTCCAGCTGACGTTGTCCGGGCGTAGCCCCGGCGAAGTACTGGGTGGTGCTGGTGGGTCCTCCGTGGGGAGGCTGACAGATGGCTTGGTTTTCAGGGGTCCGCCCGGCGTGGCACTCACATTTGACCGGGTCCGCAGCGCAGTCGATCGGCTCCGCCAGCTCGAAGATGCACGCGGCTTGCAGCGCAGCTCCGCTGTCTCCTACCTGCTCGTGGCCGTTGATGGCGTTGGCGAGCGGCTCGGTGGACGTTGACGCCACGATGCGTTCACCCGTGAGTGGGTTTCGCCCCGCACGGGGTGCGGCCGACTCGACCATGAACGGATCGTCGGGATCGTCGCCCAGAGTGGCCTTCGTGATCAGGGGCCAGCGCTCTTGCGCGGCCAGCTCGCTTGCCGAGAGAAACCGTAGCGGACCGCCGGCGAGGGATTCCTCGGCGCTGATGTCTTGCCAGGGCACACCCACGATGGTTCCAAAGGTCACCAGATTGGGTCGACGGCTGGCGCCGCGGCTCAGCGGAAAGAGCGGGTTCCGAACCAGGGTGCCATCGCGACGCGGAACCTTGGGCTGAGTGAGGGCTCGAATGTAGCGGTTGACAGGTTGCAAGAGGTCGAAGCCGAATCTTCGCTTTTGATCCCAGCAGCGCAGGTTGAGGTTGTCTTCGACAGGGCTCAGCGAAGTACCGTCACACGCGGGGTCCTCCGCCGCGGGCGCGCAGGCTGCTTCATCGGTCGGCGTCGCGCAGGAGCGGCAGCAGACGTCGTTCGGATCGGCTGCGCACGCGGAGGTGGCCTTGGGCATGCGAAATGCGTTGCCCGCAAACGTTTGCGTCCCGATGAGCCAACCTTGACCGTGATCGATGATCGAGCAGTCGTTCTCGTCACTGAGCATCAGAATGGCGACTGCCGAGTCCGGGCGCAGGAACTCGGCACGCTGCGCCAGCAGCACCTCGTCGATGCCTTCGCCTTGCGTCATTAGCTCGCCCGAATCCGCGCCGGCAGGGATCGTTTGCCACGGCTCGGGATCCACCAGAAAGTGGTACCAGGCTTCGAGCGAGGCTTCGTAGCCGCAGCCGTCCGAGCCCACCGCCCGCGCCATGTCGGTGACCTCAGTGAGGAGCGCGTCCAGCGAGGCGGCTGCGCCCGGAGTGGAGCCCGAGGCGTCCCACTTCGCAAAGCCGCTATCGTTCCAGCTCGGCACGTCGCGCACGCTGCCAAGCAGACGCGCTCGATCATTGCCGTTGCCGCGGGGCTCATTCTCGTTGCAGATCTGACCGCCGAAGCTGCCCAGGCTGGTGGTGATGACACCCACATGCAGGTCGGTCAGCGGCGCAAACTCGCGCGCAGTGCCGGCGGGACAGCTTGCCTGCGCATCGGCGACACGCACGCTGCCACGGCTACCGACGCACGCAGGGTTGACCAAACGCTCCAGGAACGCCGGTAGTGCCTTGGTCAGAACTTCCTGTTTGGTTGCCATGTTCGCGGAGTTGTCGACGACCAGCAGCAGATCGAGCTTGGAGGCGCGCGCCAGGGCGGAGCCGCCGAAGTCGGGATCCCCGGGCTCCGACGATTCCCCGCCCGCCCCGGCGGAGCTGGGCAGCCCTGCCCCCCCCGCGAAAGCTGCCCCGCCCCCAGCACCCCCCCGGCCCCCTGAGCCCCCGCGCCCGCCTTGAGCCCCCGAGCTCTGTGACCCCCCTTGCGCTGCTCCCCCCGCGCCGCCCTTGGACCCACCAGCCGCTCCGGCTTCTCCGTTACCTTGCCCGATAGGAATCTCTGCTGAGCAACCCGCCGCTGAGATTGCACCCACCAGCATCAGCACGCGGCATGCGCCCGTGCGAATCGTTCCCCTGTCCCCGCCCATCAGCAATGATCGCATCGAGCTCCACCCATCCTTGTCGGCAGTTATAGGCCGTTGTTTGCTATATGGCCGGCAGTGCCTCGCTTGATCACTGTCGCCTGCGTCTTCGGTGTGACGAGCGCAGCGCTGCTTGTCAGCGGTACGTCGGCCGCCGACAGCGACACCGTGCACCTGACGTACGCTGCAGCGGAGGGTTGCCCCGAGCCGCAGCGCTTCCGGCTCGAGGTGGAGCGTCGGCTCACGCGCACGATTCGCTGGCAGAGCGAGCCACCGTCGCAGCGAATCGTGGTTCGCATCGACGCGCACGCTTCGGGCATGCACGCCACCCTCGACATGCGGGTGCAGATCAGCGAGCGAGCTTTCGCGAGTTCACCACCACGACGTGTGAAGAAGCGGTCGTCGCCCTGGCGGTCGTGGCCGCGCTCGCCATCGACCCCAACGCGTCGCTTTCAGCAGAAGAGCCCGTGCCGCCGGCCCCACCCGTACGTGCCGCGGAAGCCGACACCTCGAGCACGATTGCGGCGCTGGAGCCGGCACAGCGGCTACGGACCGAGCTGGGCCCCTTGGTTGCAGTCGTGGCAGGCCCGGCTTCCGTACCTTTGATGACCGCAGGGGTCGAGCTGAGCTTGCGCGCGGAGCGCACGACGTCACAGCTGCTAATGCCCGAAGGCAGCATCGCGGCGCTGCTCGGCCGCACGGGCACGGTGGGTTCGAGCGCCGACCGGGCCCGCTTCGCGTGGACCGTGCTGCGCTTGAACGGCTGCCCATTGCGGCTCCTCGACAGGCCTTTCGGCAGCGTGAGCGCGTGTGCCCTGGTGGACGTCGGGCGCAGCGTGGTGAGTGGGCAGGGCGATGGCATCACGCCCGACACCCGCCGCCCGTTCTGGCTATCGGCCGGGACTTCCCTGCGCTGGCATTCCGCCCTGGGGCCGTTCTACCTCACCGGCGCCGTCGGTGTGCTCGCGAACGTCACGCGGAATCGTTACGTCTTCGCGCAGCCAAGGGCGCTCGTCTACGACACGTCCCTACTCAGCTGGACCGCTCAGCTTGGTCTCGGCGCCAGGTTGTGATGTTTTTTCGAGCTCGGTGATCAAAGGGCCCGAGCGCGGCCATATACCGACAAGGGGGTGCTCGGCGCCCGCTGATCGATTGGCGAACGTTCTCACTCTTTTCACTCCCAGCATGGATCGAGCGTCGGTGCGTGCGAGCGAAACCCGCCTGCGAGAGCTGGTGGAGACGCACTTCGACGTCCTGTGGCGGCTATTGCGGCGACTGGGGGTGCCGGAGAGCGATGTCGACGACGCTGTGCAAGAGGTGATCGTGGTGGTGGCGCGGCGCATAGATGAGGTGCAAAGGGGTTCTGAACGCGCTTTCGTGCTGAGCACGGGGTGTCGCGTGGCGTCCACCTTCCGGCGCACGTTGCGCCGACGGCGCGAAACGCACGATGACGAGCTCGCGCAGCTGGCAGACGGGTGCGGGGACCCCGAGTCGCTCCTGCAGCAGAGGCGCGCCCGCGAGCTGCTCGACGAGGTTCTCGGCGGCTTGCCCATGGAGCTGCGCACGGTGTTCGTGCTCTACGAGCTCGAGCGCTTCACGTGCGCAGAGATCGCGGAGGCGTTGTCGATTCCCCCGGGCACCGCGGCCTCGCGTCTGCGCCGCGCGCGCGCCGCTTTCACCACGGCAGTCGCCGCGCTGGAGCCGCGTGAGCTGACCGAGCCCCAGCGGGCGCAGGCTTCTGCTTCGCGAGGCACGCCATGAGCCGGAGCTCGCGAGATAGCTTCGATCCGCGGCGATTGCTGGAGACGAGTGAGAGCAATCTGGCCACACAGCTGCTGAAGTCGGCTGCCACCGAGCGGCCGCGTCCGGCGTCGCTGGCCAAAGCGCTCTCGGCCGCCAGCCTGGCTGCTTCGGCGACGGCGCTCAGCGCGAGCAGCGCAGCTGCCGGAGGTCTCGCGAAAACGGTTGCCACATGGCTGGTGCTCGGCGGACTGGGTGGCACGGTCGTGAGCGCAGGCCTGCTGCAGCTCACCGACACGGAGGCGCCCGCTGCCGGCGTGAGCCGTGCGCGACCGAGTGCCGGCAAGGACGCTTTCCCTGCGAGCCGTACCGCGCCGACGCTGCCAAGCCCGAATCCGCCATCGCAGGAGACACCCACAGCGAGCGCAAGCCCGGTCGATCTCGAGCGCCCGCCCCCATCCACCGCGTTACGCCAGCGCGCGGTGCGGCCAACCCCCCTTGGGAACGCACCGCTCGCACGGACGTCCATCGCAGCGGAAGCACCAGCCGTTGCCCAGCCTGAAGCTGGTCTCCCCAAGCATGAGGCAGCTGCTCCGGCGCCCGGAGCTGCCAAGGACCAGGGTCCGGTTGCTGCCGCGCCAGCGACGGGGACGCCTTCGGGAGCTGCCGCGAGCGTTGGGCCGGCACGAGCGCTGGGACCCGCACCCTCCGCTGCATCACAGGCCTTCGCTCAAGAGCTTTCAATCATCGACGCGGCACGGCGGAGCCTGGCGAGCGGCGACCCCTCGCGGGCGCTCGGGAACGTCGCGCGCTACGCGCGGGCATTTCCGGCAGGTCAGTTTCGCTCCGAGGCCTTGGCGCTCGAGATCGAAGCACGGGCTCTGGGGGGCGACGTGCTCCGCGCTCGTGGGCTTGCTCAACGTTTCCTGCAACACTATCCGGGGCACCCGCTGGCGCCGCGCGTCCGCGCGGTGACGGGCATCGCGGCGGCTTCGCCCTGATGCGATCAAGGCGGCAGTGCGGATGAGCAGTGATCCCAAAGAACCTGCAGACGAAGAGGCCGTCGTCGTCCTCGAGATCGAGGATTCCATCGACCTGCATGGCTTCCGACCTGCCGATATTCCGGGCGTGGTCGACGACTACCTCACGGAGGCCTACGCGCGCGGTTTCCTGGAGGTGAGGCTGATTCACGGCCGAGGCGTTGGCGTGCAACGCGCCCGCGTGCAATCGATTCTCAGTCAGCATCCCCTAGTGGAGCACTTCGCAGATGCACCGGCGGCGCGCGGTGGCTGGGGTGCGACGCTGGTGCGTCTCTCCCTGAAAGGCTAGACGCGGCACCCGCGCGCGTTCAGCGCGGTCTCCTCACGGCGTACCCTGTTGGTTCTCGGGAGGAACGTTGAACAGGTAGTTGCAAGCGGTCGCGTAGCTGGCCTGCCCGCAGAAGTCGGTGTGGCCTCCGTTGGCCACCAAGCGGTGAGATTGACCATAAGGCGGCTGCGCGCCATTCACGTTGGTCGGGCGTCCCACATAGCCGAGCTTCTCCATCGCAAACAGGTGCTGTGTGTGCTGATCGTCGGTATTGCCCGTGATGGCGAAGAAGCGCTCGATGGGTGTCCTAGGTGCCTCGTCGAACCAGCTCGCCACGATGCCGCCGCAGCTCATCAGGTCCACACGCGCGCACGCATTGTCGCGCGGGCCCGCCGTCGACACGACGCGCGCCGCGCGCACCAGCATGGCGAAGCGCGCGGCGTTGCTGGCGCCGTGAGACATGCCCGTGAAGATCACGTCCGACCAGCGAACGGAGCCGTCCGCTTGCAAGTAGTAGCCCCAGTCCTCTGCCGGGAACTGCGCGTGCAGATATTGCAGCGCCTTTTGCGTGCGCTGGGCCACTCCGTCGGCAACGCTCATCTGGATGTCGGCGAACGCGCCGAGTCGTGTGCGCTGCACCCCCTCGAACACCTGTCGCCGAGCGTCGCCGTAGAACGCGGCGTCCCCCAGCACGATATTGTAGTCCTGAAAGGCGGCGATCCCGAGCACGTGGAAGCCGCGCCGGGCGCAGAACTCCCCCGCGCCTCCGAGCACGCCTTGGTTGCTGCCGACGCCGCCAAAAGGCAGCACGAGCTTGCCCATCAAAGTGGCGGCGCGATTATCGACCACCGCGATCTGCGAGTTGTCGTTGAAGCTCACCCCTGGATCTGCCGCCTTGGCGGTGAACGTATGCTGGTGCCGGGCCTTGGCCGCAGTCACGTTGAGCGGCCTGGGCGGGACGAGGTCTCCAGCCGCGCCGCTGCCGCCGCTTCCCCCACTCACGGGAGCCGCGCCGGCGCTGCCGGCCGCTGCGCCTCC
>DASQDA010000145.1:0-3526 GCA_035634435.1 Polyangiaceae bacterium | reverse complement strand
GTCGCCGCCGCGATGATCGTTCCGGCCGTGCGACAGTCGCCATTGAAGGCCGCTGCCTTGGCCGCGTCACGCGCCGAGCGTCGGATACTGCGGCTGCAGGCGGTCTTGGCGTCGCCCTCGCAGCTTTGGTACGCGCTAGCCGCGGCCCCCCAGTTGCCGGCACTCACCAGCGAAGCACAAGCGTCACAGGCGCCACCTCCCGAAGGCGGTTTGGGCGTGGTGGGCGTGGTGGGCGTGGTCGGCGTGGTCGGCGTCCCGCCAGCGGCCCCGCTGCCGCCCGCGCCCGTCGTGGGCGGCTTCGGCTGTCCCGTGCGCGGCGTGGTGGTGGTGGCTGGCCGGGTTGGCTCGGTGACCAGCGGTGGGATTACGGATGTTGGCTCGGGCGGGCTGACGTCGATGGGCGCGATGGTGGTGACGCTGCCGGCGCTACCCGGTTGAAACGGGCTGGTCAAAACGGGCTCTTCTTCGGTTTTCATCGAGCGCGCCGCGACCACGGCGATCGCCGCCAGCAGCATGACCCCAAGCGCGCCCAGGCCGACCAGCAAACCCTTACCGCCGCCACCTCCGCCACGACGCGGAGGCGGCGGGGCAGGCAGAGCGCCCACCGGCCCGGGAGCCATGCCGCCGCCCACCGGACCGACAATGGTCTGTCCGGCAACACCCGTCGCCACCGGCGCGCCAAAGTCCGGCATGCGGTCCATCGCGGCGGTACCGGTGGCAACGGGAGGAGCCGCGTCGACCGTCACACGGCCGCCGTCAGACAGCTCCGTGAAGAACTCACGCGCCGAGCTCTGCCGTGCCTCGCGGTCCTTGGCGAGCGACTTCATGATCGCCTCGCGGATCGGCGTGGGCAAATTCCGCGACGGAGCGGCGGTCTCGAAGGGAATCGGCTGCGCGGTCATGTGCTGGGTGGCCCACTGCCACGGCGTGTCCGCGTCAAACGGCAAGCGGCCGGTCAGCATCTCGTACGTCATCACGCCGAGCGAGTAGATGTCGCTGCGTCGATCGAGAGCTTTGCCCGTAAATTGCTCCGGGCTCATGTAGGGCGGTGTGCCGAGCACCATGCCCTGCTGCGTGAGCTTTTGCTCCTTCTGTGCGTCCGCGGATTCGCTGCGAGCGGCGATGCCGAAATCCAACACCTTGACGAAATCCGACTCACCGGCTCGCGAGGCGAGAATCACGTTCTCGGGCTTCAGATCGCGATGAATGATTCCCTTCTGATGGGCCTCGTCGAGCGCGCCGCAGACCTGCCGCAAGATGTTGATCACGCGTTGCGGCGCAATCTGTCGCTCGTCGCGAATGACGTCGGCCAGGGCGCGTCCCGAGACGAACTCCATGGCGATGTAGAGGGTGCCCTCGGTGGTGGTGCCGAAGTCGTAGACCTTGATCGTGTTCGGGTGCTCGAGCTCCGCAACGGTGCCGCATTCGCGGTGGAACCGCGCGATGACGGACGGGTCCTTCGACAGGTGTGGGTGCAAGGTCTTGACCGCCACCTTGCGCACGCTGGAGCCCATCTGTTGCTCGCCCGCGTAGACCACGCCCATGCCGCCCTCGCCGAGCACGCCCGTGATGCGGAAGCGGCCGCCAACCAGCTGGCCTATCATGGGGTCTGGCCCCTTTTGTTCCGAGGCGAGCAGGGCGCCGCAATTGGCACAGAAACGCGCTCCCTCGAGATTGGCGTGGCCGCACGCTTCACACTGCATCGTGGCGAAGCGTAGGCCAGAGCACCGAGCCCGCGCCACCTCTTTCCAAGGCGAGCCCGCGCCTGGCTGTCATTCCAAGTGGAAGAGCCCCGCGGGACCACCCGCCCACACGTCGGTTTCGCTACGCCCGAGCACCGCGTCGAAGCGCTCGGTGGTGGAGCTCGCCCGCCGAAAAGCACGGCCATCGAACCTCGCCAGGCCCGTGTGCCCCGCAAGCCATAATCCCTCCGCGCGCAGGCCCCACAAGGCCGTGGGCGTACCCACCGGAGACGGAAGCAGGCGCCAGGCAGTACCATCGAAATGATGGACGCCCGTCACGCTCGTTTCGATCACCCAGGCGGCCTCACCGGTCACCCAGAGCGTGGTTGCGGAAGTGAAGCGTTGGGGCGGCGCAGCGGCTTTCCATTGCACCCCCTCGAGGCGCAGCAGCTGCCCCTGGGCGAGAGCGAAGGCGTTGCCGTCGTGAATGGCGACCGCGTCGAGCCCGAGCGGCGCCGCAACTTGGGTCCAGCCACTCAGCCGCTTGATGATGCAGATGTCACCGGGCACACACACTACTTCCGGATCGGCGGTACCGAGCACCGTCAGCAGTCGGCCCGCTTTGGCTTTCGCGAGCCGGCCAATCTCGTCGCGAGCGGAGCGGAAGCCGCCGGGCAACCATCGGAAGTAGAAGTTCTCGGCTGCCGCCGCCCCCCCGCGCGTGGCTACCCAGCGCACGCGGTAGTCGCGCCCGTAAAACAGCGCCTGCTCGTCGACGGCCGCGAAGCTCGCGCCTTGCGATTCGATCTTCGGTGGCGTCTCGGAACGCCAGCCGCGAGCGTCGTGAATCCACACGCTGTCCGTCGACACGAGCGCCAGATGCGGAGGTCGGTCGATCGCCAGCGTGAGGACCGGCACAGCGAGCTCACGCCGCAAGCTGACCGCGTCAGGCGCGGGCTGTGGGGGCACGGCCCGCGGCAGCGGCGCCGCGGGCGCGTGCACCTGGCTGGACGCCGGCAACGACGGGCCACGCGGCGCGCGCGCCGGCTCGAGCCCCTCAGCAGGCGGCGGCGCAGCAGCGATCTCACTGCGGTTCGTGGCTGGCGAGCGGGCGCAGCCCGTGGTCACGGCGCTCAGCAACAGCGCGGTGACTAGATCAAACGCTCGCATGTTCCTTGTCTAGCGCATTCTGCGGGCGCCGAGCCACGCCAAATACCTCCAGCGGGCCCAGACTGTCGCGGTCGTGCGGGCAAACGTGAACGCCACATTTGTCGCGCAATAGCCCGTATGGATGCGTGCCGCGCGCTAACTCGCTCGGGCGCCAACGCGATGAGTGCTACGAAGCAGCGGCAGGTCGCGGATGACGCAAGAAATCATCATTATTTTGCTGCTCGTCCTGGCGAATGGCTTCTTCTCAGGAGCCGAGATCGCCGTGATTGCGCTGCGTCGCACACGCATCGAGGAGCTTGCCGAGCAGGGCCGGCGCACCGCTCGGGCGGTGCTCGCGCTGCGCGACCAGCCCGAGCGCTTTCTCGCGACGGTGCAGGTCGGGATCACGGTGGTGAGCGCTACTGCGGCCGCCTTCGGCGGCGCCAGCATCGCAGCGCGGATTGCGCCGGAGCTGGCGCGCATCAGCTGGATCGGACGCCACTCACAAGGCGTCGCGCTCGCGCTCGTTGTCGCCGTGGTGTCGTACCTCTCCATCGTGGTCGGCGAGCTGGTCCCCAAGTCACTGGCGCTCCGCGGCGCGGAGCGTTACGCGCTGTTCGTCGCGCGACCCCTGCTGGCGCTCTCATGGTTGGCCAAGCCGGTCGTATGGCTGCTGAGCTCGAGCGCCAATGTCC
>DASQDA010000144.1:0-2380 GCA_035634435.1 Polyangiaceae bacterium | reverse complement strand
GGGACGACGGCAGGCACCGGCGGGACGACGGCAGGCACCGGCGGGACGACGGCAGGCACCGGCGGGACGACGGCAGGCACCGGCGGGACGACGGCAGGCATGGGCGGCGGAGCTGGTGATGCAGGTGCCGGCGCTGGCGGGATGCCGCCGGTTGGCGGCGAGGGCGGGTTTGGCGGCGATCCCATCGATCCGCCGGGCAGCGCCGGCGATGGTGGCACTGCCGGCAGCGATAGCGGCGGCGAGGGCGGCACGGACCAAGGGGTCGCGGGCGAAGGTGGCTTTGCGGGCGCCGGCGGTGCACCGCCCATCGTCAATCCCGCTCAGTGTCCGGCGATGCAGCCCATCCAAGTGGGGCCGAACGCTCCCGGGTGCTCGGGCGTGACACCCGGCACCGAGTGTGTCTACCTGCTCGCGACGTGTGTTTGCGAGGTCGATCCGCCCACGCAGCGTTGGGACTGCGACTGAGCGTTCCACGCATGCGGAGCGGCTGCTTCGGCAGGCAATCCGCGGCTCGGAAGAGGCGCGACCCGTTGGACGGTTCGCGCCTCTTTTTTTTGGCAGTGCGAGCTGGCTCTTCGCTCGCTCCAGCGCACGGCTCGCGTGCGTCATGCCTTCGCCGCCGCGCTGTCGTCCGCGTTCTCGAACGGAGGCAACAAACCTCCAGCCGCTCGGGCGGCGCGCTCGGACAGGCGCGGGCGCCATTACGTGTTGTGCTCGTCCGGTATTGGTATTCACGCAGGCGACCCGCGCGTGGACCGCGTCGCGCAGCCGTGTTCAGACGCTCCATTTCGGCACTGGCCTTCCACGGCGGCGCACGAACACGGCGAAAGGCGCGCGCTCACGTCCGCAGGATGGTTGGGCGCGCTGCGCGTCACCCGAAGGGCAGGCTACGCGCGGATAGAGTGCCTACAGCCATTCGGCGCCAGGCAGCTAACCTACCGACGCGTCCCGGCTACGCCGGCTCCTTCCGTCGCGCTGCGAAAAGAGTAGCCAGGGCGCCCGTATCGCCGCGGCCGCCCAAGTGGAGGTGCTTGGCATGATGCTGGCGCCGGCAACACACTACGCGCATGCGAATCGTGACTTGCAGCTGGAGCTCCCTGGCTCTGCTGGCGTTAGTAGTTGGTGGCTGTTCGAGTGATGATGAAGACGGTGGCCTCGCGATCGCCGGTGGCAGCAGCACGGTTGCTGGGGGCAGCGCCGTCGGTGGTTCGGGTGGCATCACGCCCCCGGGTACGACCGGCGGCAGCCTCGGCGGCATCGACGTGCAACCCGGGACGGAAATGCCCGGCGGGGTGACGCCGCCACCCCCGACGGACGTGAGCGTGATCATCACTGGCGACAACGCCTACGGCTTTGGTTACGGCGATGCCAATCAAGTGCTCACTTACAACGGGGGCAAGGAGAACCCGCTGCGCGACGACATCTTCGCGTGTCCCGTGGGCAACGGCCCTGAGAGCTACGTAGTGCCCGCCAGTGAGGCGAACGTCGGCAACTTCCTCTACATCGTCGGCTACGCCGATCGCTCCACGACGCAAGGCGTGCTCGCGGAGTTCGTCCGCGAAGGCGGCCAACCGGTGTTCACGGGTAGCGGCAACTGGCAGGCCTGTGCAACCGGACAAGATCTGGATCCCGGCTCCGGTGGCCCCTCGCGCGACGTCATCAATCAGATGATTGCCGCGTGCAACGCGCGCGGTCTCGATCCGCAGACGAGCAGCGTCGGCTGGGTAACGACCACGCCCTCGGCCAACGGCTCCGTCGCGGTCGGCGAAGATAACCAAAGCGAGCGCCCCGCAAATGGACCGGCAGTGGGCAACGAGTTCTTCGTCGCCTGCGGGATCAATCCGCAGGCTCGCTGGATGTGGTACGAATGGGAGCCGGCGCGCACCACGGGCAGCCCGTTCATCTGGCCAGGAGCTCAGGGCGGCGGCAGAGGCAACGATCCGCCCCCGGCCACGGGAACCAACCCGATCAAAGATTTCATCATCTTCAGATTGGGCGCGGAGTTCATTCCCTCGGGACCGCCGCGCTAGGCCCGCCAGAAGCCTGCAAGGCCTTTGGTCGAGACGGAAGCGAGCGGCTCTCGCGCGCTTGACTGACCAGCGGGAGCGCCCCAGGCTCTCGCCGTGGACCTGGTCGAGCTCGTGCACGCGTCGCGCGAAGTGAGCGCGACGCGCGCGCGTTCGGCCAAGGTCGAGCGGCTTGCGGCGCTGCTGGCGGGGCTCACGCGCGAAGAGGTGAGCGTGGCAGTGGGCATGCTGATCGGAGAGCCCCGGCAAGGGCGGCTCGGGATCGGGGGGGCTCTACTCGCACGCGCCACGGCACCACCAGCCGCGGCTCCGAGTCTGTCGCTGTCGATGGTCGATCAGGTGCTCTCGCGACT
>DASQDA010000143.1:0-1663 GCA_035634435.1 Polyangiaceae bacterium | reverse complement strand
CCTGCCGGGTGAGGTCGAGCCTGGCGGTGGCCCCGCGAATGTCCGGGTGGTTTTCTCCTCGGCCCATGGCCGTGGCGGATTCGAGCTGGCGCCGGCCTTCGAGATACTCCGTGCGAAGCTGCGTGAGCACCGAGTTGCTGAGCAGCTCGCTTGCCGGCACGTCGGTTGGAGACTCGGGATTTATTTTTTGCAGCTCTGTCAAGCGGGCCGCCAGCGCTTCGCGGCGCGTGCGTGCGCGAGTGAGCTCAGAGCTGAGCTGCCCCATTTCACCGCGCAGCATGTTGGACTGATCGTCGATGGAGACCGACAGAATTCCTTTATCCTTCTTATATTTGTGCAGCGACATCTCGCTGCCCTCCAGCTCCACCTTCAGCTTGTCGAGCTGGGTCTTCAGCCAGTCGCTCGCCGAGCCCGTAGACGCGATGGCGTCGTCAACATTCAACTGCGTATAGGCATCCACCAGCGTCGAGAGCACCCGCGCTGCTCGCGCGGGATTGGCGTCTTCGAAGCGAATGATCACGAGGCGCGTATTTTTCTCCGGCTCGACGCGCACGCGGGAACGCACCACCTGCGCAGCCGCTTCGACCTTCACCTCAGCTGGTGCAGCTTTTTGCCCCGCAGGCAAGTTGTTCAGAAATGCGCCGTCGCGGTGCAAGCCGAGGATCCGCACCGTTCGTTCGGCGATGCGCCGGCTCTGGATCACCTTCAGCTGGGTGTCGAAGTACTCCTTGTTCGACCAATAGGCGCCGGCGTAAGCGTCGGCTCCGCCACCGATGTCGTTGCCCAGGGGTCTCGGAGGAGTGGGATCGATCTGAATGGTGGTGGATGCTTCATAGATCTTCTTCTGGCTCAGCGTGTAGAAGCCCACCGCTAGCGCAACGATAAGCGTGAGCGTCAGCGTCAAGATCCAATGTTTTCGGATCGGCCGTAGCAACGCGACGGGCGAAGTGGGACTCGGTTGCGCCATGAGCGGCGGGGGCATACGCGAAGCGAGAGGGTCGGTCATGAGGGTTTCCAAGCGCGTTAACAGGCGCCGGCGGCGCGACGCGAACTTATAGTCGCAGTGCGAGTGAGTTGCAGGTCGGATGGTAGGCATTCAGCGTCAGCGGGGGCTTGCGCCCCCATGCACCGTTGCAATCAGCATTTGGCTGGCAACTCCGCTGCGTGGGACAATGCACGACCTTGAGGGAGATGGACTTGATCATCTATGGGAGCGGCGGCCACGGAGCAGTGGTGCTGGATGCGGCGCTGGCCAGGGGGCAGCGGCTGCTCGGCTTCGTGGATGATCACGCGCCTGTAGGAGCGGTGGTGCTTGGGTTCCCGGTACTCGGCGGTGAAGCCTGGCTTGCGGCTCACGGGCCAGCTCGCGTCGCTTTGGGCATTGGCAGCAACGCCGTGCGGCGTCGCATTTGGGAACGTTGTCGGCTGCTCCGCTTGGAAGTGGTGACGATCGTGCATCCGCGCGCCTGCGTTTCCACGTTCGCCGAGCTCGGGGTTGGCGCGGTGGTACTGGCAGGGGCGGTCATCAACGCACGAGCACGCGTTGGCCTGGGCGCGATTGTCAACAGCGGAGCGGTCGTGGAGCATGACGTCGCCCTGGGCGACTTTTCCCATGTGTCTCCCAATGCAACGTTGGCGGGCGCTGCTGCGCTCGGTGTGGAGT
>DASQDA010000142.1:0-9276 GCA_035634435.1 Polyangiaceae bacterium | reverse complement strand
GAGCAGCCGTGGTATGCGCAGCTGTAGCAACACGAAATCCGCGTGCGGGCCCTCGAAGCTCGGCCCCACCCACAAGCTTGCCAGGAAGATGGCAAGGCAGAGCAGCAGCAGCAGGCCAATGCGCGCGGTCATGCGGGGTTGCTGCTCGCTGCGGCGGGGCTTGGCAGCAACACGCGCGCGTCTTCGTGACGGTATTCGACGAAGGGCACGCCAAAGAGCTCGCCAAGCTGGGCGAGCAGCTCGGGAGCTCCGTAATGCGTGCGGAACACGCAGCGACCTTGCGTCAGACCGACGAGCGCCACGCGCTCGGATGCGCCGAGCTGCGGCAACAGATTCACGTCGTGAGTCACGAGCAGCACGCCCAAGCCCTCGGCGCAGAGCTCGCCGAGCAGGCGATAGGTGTCGAGCTGTTGCGCCGGATCCAGGTGGCTCGCTGGCTCGTCGAGCAGCACCAAGCGCGCCTCTTGCGCCAGGAGAGCCGCGAGTGAGACCCGCTGCCGCTCACCCCCCGACAGCTCGGTGATGCGCGCGTCCGCCAGAGCGCCGGCCCTCACGCGCTCCAGCGCGCCACGCGCGGCGTGCTCGGAGCGAGGGCGCGTCTCGTCGAAGCGGTAGCGCGCCGCGACCACCACCTCCAGGGCGCTCAGCGGCTCGCTGACGCTCGTGTGCTGCGGCAACCAGGCGATGGCGGCGGCGCGCTTTCGCGGCGAGAGGCGCGAAACCTCCACGTCGCCCAGCAACACGCGCCCCGAATGCGGGCGGAGCAGGCCCAGCGCCGTGCGGAGCAGGGTGGTCTTGCCTGCGCCGTTGGGGCCAACGAGCGCAATTGCTTCGCCGGGCGCGAGCTTCAAGCTCACGTCGGACAAGAGCACGCGCGGACCCGCGTGGACGCTCACGTTCGCAAGCTCCAGGGCTGTCACCGCGCCAGAACCCCGAGCCCGACCAGCTGCGCTCGCAGAAGGTCCACCAGGCGCAAGATGCGGGGGTCGTTGGCAAATGCTTCGGGGGCTTGCAGCACGGCGAGCCTACGTTGCTGCACCGCGCGCAACGTGGTGAAGCGCTGAAAGGGGCTGCTGGTGGCCGCCGGTACGCCCGTTGGCGCTGCGTTGCGGGGCAGACGCGTGAGCACGACGATGGCGTCCGGGTCGAGACTCAGCAGCCGCTCCTGGGAGAGCTGGGGCGGGCCGTGGACGTCTTCGTCGACGGCGTTGCGTGCCCCAGCCGCGTGCAGCGCGGCGCCGTGCAGCGAGTTTCGGCGGATGAACCAGATGTCACTGGCGTCGCCGCCTTCACCACCCAGCACCAGCAGCACGCGCGGACCCGAGCTGGGAGCCGGGACGTCGAGGCGGCGTAGCAAGCTGGCGCTCAGCGCGTTGGCGCTGCTTTCGCGTCGGGTGAGGTGGCCCAGCTCGCGGACGCTTGCAGCGATTTCCTGCAACGTCAGCCAGGGCAAGAGGCGCGTTGGCGCCAGGGCCTCGAGCTCACGCCGACGCGAGCTGGCGTTGGACTCGCCCAGGATGAGCGTGGGGCTGAGCCTGGCAATGGCCTCGTAGTTGGGGGTGATGCTGCTGCCGAGCCGCGGCAAGCGCTGCACCTCCTCCGGGCTGTCGCAATAGTCGCTCACTGCCACCACGGATGGGCCCGCGCCGATGGCGAAGAGTGTCTCGCTGACGGCAGGAGCCAGCGAGACCAGCCGCTGAGCCGTGGCTTTGGGTGGCGCCTGGCGCTCGGCGTCGCGGCAAGCAAGGGCCACAGCGCAGAGCGCGCTGGCGCCGAGCCAGGAGAGAAAGGGACGCCGCCTCACGAGCTCGGACGCGCCGTCTTTCGCACCGCAGCGCGCGCCTCGTTCAACTGCGTGTTGCGGTCGTAGAGGATGCGCAGCCCGTCGAGTGTCAGGTTGACGTCGACGGTGTCGATGCGGCGGGTGTGTTTTGCGATCAGCGTGCTGAGGCCGCCCGTGGCCACGACCTGGCTCGGGTAACCGAGCTCGGTTTGCAGCCGTTCGATGAGCCCGTCCACGAGCGCTGCGTGGCCGATGATGACGCCCGACTGCAGTGCGTGCGTCGTATTGCGGCCGAGCACGCGCGGCGGCGCCGACAGCTCGATGCGCGAGAGCTTGGCGGCGCGCGCCAGCAGGCCGTCGAGACTCACCTGGATGCCGGGCACGATGACGCCACCCAGGTATTCCCCTTTGGGCGAGATGCAGTCGAAGGTGGTCGCGGTGCCGAAGTCCACCACGAGCACGGGGCCCTTGATGCGCTCGTGGGCGGCGACGGCGTTGACGATGCGATCGGCGCCAATCTCCCGCGGGTTCTCGTAGAGCACCGGCATGCCCGTCTTGAGCCCAGGTCCCACGACGATCGGCTCACGGGCGAATGCGTGCCGGATGGCCTCCACCAGCACGTCGGTGAGCGGCGGCACCACGCTGGCGATGATCGCGGCATCGACCACCGCCCGCTCCAGGCCGCGCAAGGCAAGCAGCTGCAGCAGCAATACCCCGTGCTCGTCCTCGGTGCGCGTGCGTACAGTGGAGACGCGGAGCGTGTGCGCGAGCTCGACGCCATCGTACAAGCCGAAGACGATGTTCGTATTGCCGATGTCCACAGCCAGCAGCATGCTCCGGGGCTGTATAGCAGGAGCGTGTACGTGGGTCCGGAACTTCGTCGCAAGCTCGTAGCGCGGTCAATCGTCGGAGAGGTCGCGGGGCGGCGCTGGCCGCCGGCTTCGCCGCGCCGCCCGCTCCAGGCGCGCTGCCAGGATGGCAAGCCGCACGGCGCCTTCGTCGAGCGCGCTCTCCTCCGAATCGGCCAGCTCGTCCACCTGGGTCTCGATAGCCGCAAGCAGCGCCTCGAGTCCGCTGGGTAGCGTCAGGCGCGTGGCTCGATAGCCGCGCTCCACCGCTCGCAGAAAGCGCGTGCTCGCCGAGCGCTCACCCTCTTCCGCGTCGTCGTCATCGTCGTCGTCATCGAAGCTCGAGACGTCCGGGTCGAACAGCCGCGCCGGTGGTCGGTGCTCGGGGGCAGGCTTGAGCGTGCCGGCAACCAGCCGATCTTGCTCGGCGAGGCTGCTGAGCTGCGCTTCCGCCTGGGCTAGACGCTCGAGCAGCAAGCGCAACGTCTCGGCGTGTGTGTCCGCACTGAGTCCGTGATGAGCGCTCGCCGCTTCCACGAGGGCGAGCAAGGCTGGCCAGCCATCGACGGGGGGAGCGAGCTTCTGGAGTCGGCGTTCGGCTTCGGCGAGCTTCTCGCGCAGCGCTTGCACCGATTCCCACGCCGCGCGCTCGGTGTGTTCGATCCACAACTTGTTCGTCGGCATTCAAACACTCCTCTGCCCAGACACGCGCGCATCCTACACGGCCTCGGCGCAGCTTGCGAATCCGGGCCTCGTCGTCGCCCGTCCCGACGCTCAGCTGCGGACACGAGGCGCTGCATTGTTGCCTGGAAACCGCATCGCCGGGTGTGATTGCCGTGCGTCGGCGTCGCTGAGGATGCCGTTTGCGCATCATGAGTCGCGTTGGAGGGCCGGCGCGAAGTCAGCCAGCGTAAACGCGCGTGGTGGTCCGCTCGACGACGGCAAGCGCAGCGGCAATCGCCGCCGCGATCTTCTTGCCACCAGCCCCCGACGGCTCGATGGGGTTCGCGTAGTCGCCTGGTTCGCTGCACACCAATCGAAGGTCGATCACGTCCAGGCGGAGCTCGAAAGCAGCCCGCAGGATTGCATCGTTGAACAGCATCAGCCGACGCGCGCCGCCTCCGCCTCCGCTCGCCCGAGGTTGCCGTTGTAGATGGTGCAAACCGTAGTGGTGCGGTCCGGCCTGAGAGCAGCGCGCACGGCGGCACGATACGCTTGCCCGAAGCGGGTGGCACGGCTAGCTTGCCAGGTTGGGGAGACCAGCGTCTGAGGTGGCCCGTTCGTTAGCGCGCTGGGCGGTAATCCGCAGGGTCGGCTAGAATGGCTGAATGGCCACGAGCTACGAGGCCGCTCTTGCCGCGCTGTATCGGTCGCCACCCGAGCAGTTCGTCGAAGAGCGCAAGCGGCTCGCCGCCGCATTGAAAGCCGAGGGCGACAAAGCGAACGCGGCGCGACTCGCGAAGCTTCCTCGCCCGACGCTGTCGGTGTGGGCGGTGAACCAGCTTTGGCAGCGCGAACGCGATCTTTTCGAGCAGCTCTTCGCCAGCGCCGAGCGGCTGCGACGCGGTGATCTCGGTGGCACCAGCGCTCACCGTGAGGCGTTGGCGCAATTGCGCGCGCACGCGGCTGGAGTCCTGGTTGAAGCCGGGCACCCGGCGACCGAGGCAACCCAACGGCGCGTGAGCGCGACGCTGGCGGCGCTGGCAGCGGCGGGCAGCTTCGAGCCTGACCCGCCCGGCGCGCTGACTTCGGACCGCGATCCTCCCGGATTCGACGACGCCGCGCTCAGCCTGGCGGCTCTCAGCGCCGCCGTGCCCAGCGCTCGGACCGACGCGCTCGCGAACAAGCCCACCAAGTCAGGGACGCCGCCGGGTCCGTCGAGCGCGAAACGCACGCAACGGAAAGAACGGGACGCGACCGCGCCAGCACCGCGCAACGAACAGAAAGGCAGGGAGGCGCAGCAACGCGCGGCGAGCGTCGAGCAGGCGCGGAAGCAGGCAGAGCGAGAAGCGGCCGAGGCGCGGAAGCAGGCAGAGCGAGAGATCGAGCAGCGCCGACTCGAAGAGCAGCGAACGGTCAAACGTGCAGAACGCGAGCGCCTGCAGAGCGCGCTCAAAGCGGCGCAACACGAGGCCGAGCTGGCCCAACGCACCAGCGAGCGCCTGCGTCGCGAGCTAGCCGAAGCGGAGCTGGCGGCTGAACGGGCGCGCACTCACGTGAACGAGCTGACCGCGCGCCTCCGCTCGCCGGAGCTGGATTGAGGCAGGCGTCGTCGCCGCGGATGTGAGGCTCACGCGAAGAGTCCGCGCTCACGCGATCTCTCCCACGTTGGCCGCCCGGACGAGGCGGCAGCGCCGCTGGAGAAATGACTACTCGCGATACGGTCGCGTGACGAAAGCAACAACGCGCCATGCCCGGCGGGTGTGGTGCACGCAGCAGGCGTGTTGTGACAACTCGAGGACAGGAGTGGTCTCGAATCGGTACTTGGTATAGAGTGCGGCGCAACAACGTGGCGCGCACCAAACTTTTCGGTAAATTGGCCCGGCTCACGACGCAGACGCTCGCCGAACGCGATGTCGCGCGTGGTATCTCACGACGTGATTTGCTGCGGCTGACGCTCGCTGCGGCGGGTGGTACTGCGCTCAGCGCGTGCAGCGACTTGCCGCCGCCGTTCGGGGAAAAAGACGCACGCGTCGTGGTCGTGGGTGCCGGGCTCGCCGGCTTGCATTGTGCCCATCGTTTGCAGGAAGCGGGCATCGACGTGAGCGTCTACGACGGCTGGAACCGCGTGGGTGGTCGGGTGTTCACACTGCGCAACGTCTATCCCGACGGGCAGGTGGCCGAGCTTGGGGGCGAGTTCATCGATTCGAATCACGTGACGATGCACGCCTTGGCCGGTGAGCTCGGAATCACGCTGGACGACCGCCTCGAAGATGCTCCCGGGACGCTCGAGGTCTGGTGGTTCAACGGCGCCATCGTGCCCGACGAGCTGATCGTCGAACAGTTCTCGGCCGTGGCGCCGCGCATGTTGGCTGACCTCGAGGCAGCTGACGGTGACGAGGACGCCTTCGCTGCCCTCGATCACACGTCGCTCGCCGACTACCTCGCGGAGGTGGTTCCCCCGGCCACCTATCCCGAGCTGCATGAGCTGCTCACGGTGGCGTACCGCGGTGAGTTCGGGCGCGAGACCTCCGAGCAGTCCTCGCTGAACTTGATTTATCTGATTGGCTCCGACGAGCCCGATCCCTTTCGCGTCTTCGGCGAGTCGGATGAGCGCTATCATGCGCGTGAGGGCAACGATGCCTTCGCGACGCGCCTCGCCGACTCTCTGACGCGCCCGGTGAAGCTCGGGCGACGCCTGACCGCGCTCTCGCAGCGTGCCGGGCTCTACGAGCTTCGATTCGTGCGCGCCGACGGACACACGGAGCTGGTGTTCGCGGAACACGTGGTGTTGGCGATTCCATTTACCACGCTGCGCGAGGTCGAGCTCGATGTGCCCCTCAGCGAGGAAAAGCGCACCATCATCGACGAGCTAGCCTACGGCACCAACGCCAAGGTGGTCGGTGCCTTCCGCGAGCGCATCTGGCGCACCCGCTACGACTCCTCGGGATCCGTCACCAGCGATCACGAGTTTCAGCAGACCTGGGACTCCTCCGTTGGCCAACCGGGCGAGCACGGCATCCTAACCAACTTTCTCGGTGGCGAGACCGGCGTCCGCGTCGGCGATGTGGATCCGGAGCAGTGGTTTACCGGCGTCGTGACCGACCTCGAAGCCCTCTATCCCGGCATTCGTCAGGTCTACATCGAGGGCTCGGCCAGGCGGATGCACTGGCCCAGCGCGCCTCTCTTCAAGGGCAGCTACACCTGTTATGCGCCCGGTCAGTGGGAGTTCTGGTCGCTGGAAGGCGTGCGTGAGGGCAACATTCATTTCTGCGGTGAGCACACCTCCCCCGACTTTCAGGGTTGGATGGAGGGGGCGGCCGAGACGGGCGCCTTCGCGGCAGCGGAAATCTTGAACGACCTCGGGGTCTCCTACCCGCCCGCGCTCAGCGCGCTCCTCGAGGAGAAGCTGCCGCAGGACACCTGGGGGCTCGGCAGCGTGGCTCTCTCGCTGCTTTCCCGACGGCGTCTGCTCACCGCAAGACGCCGCCGCCATCCCGTTCGCTGACGGCTCAGCTGGCTTCCGCCAGCAGGTTCCGATTGCCGATCTGAAGCAGCGTCTGCAGGGTCATGTGCTGGATGCGAAAGCCGTCCGGCGATCGGCCCAGGGCGAACACGTAGTGGCCGAGCACCTCCCAGTGCTCACCGCCGGAAGCGCCTTTGGCAAAATGCATGGCCCGCACGTGGCAGGTTGCCGTGGCGGAGTCACCCTCCAGCCGTACGTGAATGGGCCCGAGCAGGTGCTGGGTCGTCACGTGCGCAAGAGCGCCTCGCCAGCTTTCCACGAGTGCCTCCGATGCTTGCGTCTGCGGGGTGCCGCCGAAGAGGGACGTGTAGTCGGTCGTCACCTGCGGCGCGAACAGCTCGCGGAGCGCTGCCCAGCGTTTGGCGTCCGTTCGGTGTACCAGACCAGTAATCACGGCGCGAACGGACTCGAGAGGATCCACGGGAGTATTCATTTCGAAACCTCGGTTCTGCTCTTCAGGGTACGCTGGAAGTGCTCCACGGCGTGCTTTGCCGCCGCAGCCACCACGGCGGGCTGATCGTAAAAGTCGAATTGGGTGCCTTGCATCCAGATGCTATCGTGCTCCGCGCCGAGCGCGGCATCGAAGCGACGTGCGCCCGCCGGAGTGGCGCTCTGCTCGCTCGTGACGAGGCGAATGGGCGTCGTGAGACGCGGCGCCAGCGCGATAGGGTCGAACGTGAGCCACTCGGTCCACGCCATGGTGGCGAAGCGCCCGCCCCAGCTCGCGATGCGGCCGCGCTCCGGGTTCAGATAGTAGTCGAGCAGGTCACCCGGCATGTACATGGCAGCGGAGGCATCGCTGTTGCTCGCCGCGGGCACGTAGTCGACGACGCCGGTCTGCGCGTACTTGGCGCGCGCTGCGCGTGCGGCCTCGAGCCGCTGCTGCACGGCCTCATCACCGCCGTAGAGCTCGCGGACCATGCCGGCGTCGTGGAACCATGGCGCGACGAAGGCCGCGCTCGCGTACGGGGCGCCCGCGGCGAGCGCCAGACTCGCATAACCGGCGCTCGCGCAGATGCCGAGCATCCCGATGCGGTCGGGGTCGATGCCGGGCAGCGTCCGCAAGAATGCGGCCGCGTTGAGCAGATCTTCCGCTTTGCTCCAGGGGGACTCGACCTCGCGCGGTGCTCCCTCGCTCGCGCCGAAGCCGCGGAAATCGAAGCTGAGCGCAGCGAAACCTTGCGCTGCGAGCCGGGGGGCGTATTGGGCGCACATTTGCTCTTTGACGGTGAGCCAGGAGCCGGCGACCACGATAGCGGGTACGCGGCCGGTCGTGGCTCTGGGCAAGTGCAGCTCGCCCACCAACGCGGAGCCTTGGCTGAAGAAATGGACTTTCGACATTTCCAACGTCTAAGCCCGAGGCAGTGGGGTCGGCTTGAACGAAATTGACCCTCAACCGATGGACCGCACGTGGCGCTGGTAGGCGCCCGGCGCCAGACCCACGACGCGCTTGAAGTGGCGAGTGAAATGGCTCTGATCGGCGAAGCCCAACGCATGCGCCACTTCCGTCACCTCGTTTCCGCGAGCCAGCAGCTGCCGCGCGCGCTCGATGCGCACGCGCAGCACGAACGCATGCGGCGGCACACCCATTTCACGGCGGAAAGCGCGCAGGAGCACGAAATGATTGCAACCGAGCTCACGGGCCAGCTCGGTCAGCGAGGGTGGGGTGTTCAGCTCCTCGATGAGCAGCTCGCGGGCGCGCTTCACTGTCCTGTGCGACGCCGCCGGCTCCAGCTCTCGCGTCGCGATGAGCCTTGCGTCCAGCAAGGCATTGACCAGCTCCGTCAGCGCTGTCTCCTTGACCAACGGGTGCGCGCTCGATCGCAGCGCTGCGGCCACTGCGACGAGATCGGGCAGCGACGAGCGCGAGGAGAAGCCCATGGGACCGGTAAACGCTGCGTGTGCCAGGATGGTTGGTTGGATGTCGAGAGACAAGAACCCAACCAAGCCGGTCTCCGCGGTCGACCAGACACAACCAGCTGGGCGTACACAGACGGCGTCCGCGGGGTACTGCAGCCGGCGCCCAAAAGCTCGGACTTCATGAGCGGGCCCGCGCTTCAGGCATACCCCCAGCGTTTCATTGACGCGGTCCGGGAAGCGCCGCGGCATCGGCGAGGCCTCCACGATCTCGACGGCACTACCGAGGGCCCGATCGATGCGACAACCCGCGAGAGCGAGCGACACTTCCGAGCCCGGCGCCGACCCTGCGGGAGCCACCGCGAGAGACATCGGTCCGCAGCCGCGCGGAGGCAAGCGAACTCGGTGCGCCCAGGTCGAAGAGCTGGAATTGGGCCAGCGCTAGCGGCGCGCCCATCCGGGCGGCCCGCGCTCACTCTTCCACGACGCGCACGTGACGAATCTGGTCGCCCATCGCGAGGCGCTCCCAGCCCGTCCCCGCGCGGCCTACCCGGGTGACCTCGCCGTCGAGGTGGGGGAAACGAGCGTGAGCGTCGAAGAAT
>DASQDA010000141.1:0-6856 GCA_035634435.1 Polyangiaceae bacterium | reverse complement strand
ACGCCGGTCGCGAAACAATGAATTATGATGCTGCAGTCATTCTCGTCGCTGGCGTCGGCACACGTTTACGCCCCCTGACGGCCGATCGTCCCAAAGCTCTGGTTCAGGTGGGCGAACGCACGATCTTGCTGCGCGCAATCGAGCTGCGTCTCGCGCGCGGCATCCGCGAGATCGTGCTGGCGACGGGTTATCGTGAGGACCAGATTCAAAAAGCCGTCGCGCAAGTGCCTGCGCGTGTGACGCTCTGCGCGAATCCCGACTACGCGAGCACGCAAAACAGCGTGTCACTGGGTCTTTGTCGCCCTGCGCTGGTGGGGAAGAGCTTTTTGAAGCTTGACGGGGATCTGGTGTTCGACCCCCGTGTTCTCGATCGCTTGCTGGCCGCGGAGGCCGAGCTGGTGGTAGCCGTGGACTCGAGGCGCGAGCTGGACGCGGAGGCGATGAAAATCCGTATCAACTCCGCGGGCATCGCCGCGTTCGGCAAGGCGTTGCCAGTGTCCGAGGCGCACGCAGAAACGCTGGGTATCGAGGGGCTGAGCGCCAGGGCAGCGGGTCTGGTTTTCGACGCCATCGACGATGCCGTGGGCCGCGGGCGCCGCGACCTCTACTACGAAGACGTCTATTCCTCGTTGATTGCCGCAGGTCAGCTGCAGGCGCAGGCGGTCGAGGCGGGGGACCTCGAGTGGTCCGAGGTCGACAACCATGACGATCTCGAGCGTGCGCGGAGCGTTGCCTCTCGCTGCTGAAGCGCACTGCGTAACCGACTACGCGCAGCCGGCGCTCGCATGTGGGTAGACCGGCGCATTTGTAGCGAAAACCGCTCCGTGGTGTGAATTTTACGTAGCAGCGCGTCGCAGCAAATTCTCACTACTCCTGTAGTCGAATTGCAACAGTGTGGCAGCGGCTGCACACACAGTCGAGAGGCTAAGTGCGCGATTGGAAAAGGATTTGCTGCGTTGTCACGGCACGTGCTAAGTGCCAAACAAGCCTTTTGCAGCAGTTCAACGAAAGCGAATCTTTACCATGACGGAACGCAGAATCGCTCGCGCGATCATCCTGGCGGCGGGAATGGGCTCTCGCCTGCGCGACGAGGAAGACGCGCTTCCGAAGCCCTTGCGTTCCGTGGCTGGCGTGCCGCTCTGCGTGCGGGTGCTCAGGACCTTGCGGGCTGCCGGCATCTCCGAGGCCGTCATCGTGACGGGATTCCAGGGGGCGCTCGTGCGGCAGGTTCTTTCGGCCCAAGCCGATCTGGGAATGCGACTCACCTTCGTCGAGAACCCGAACTTCGACAAGAAGAACGGCGTGTCG
Organism: Polyangiaceae bacterium; assembly: GCA_035634435.1. GTDB lineage: Bacteria > Myxococcota_A > Polyangia > Polyangiales > Polyangiaceae > PMG-095. Next base: position 5,548 of record DASQDA010000141.1, on the reverse strand, counting down.
CTGCTCGCGGCCAAGGACTACATCGATCGCGAGTGCCTGCTGACGATGGCGGACCATCTGTACTCGCCCGAGCTCGTCCGGCGACTGCTGGCAGCGGAGCTGCCCGAGGGCGGGTGCGCGTTGGCGGTCGATCGCGGTATCGAGCGCTGCTTCGATCTCGACGACGCGACGAAGGTCGCGCTCGATCGCTCCCGCATCACGCGTATCGCCAAGGACCTGCCCGATTACGACGCGCTGGACACCGGTGTTTTTCGCGTCGGGCCGAACCTGGTGCGCGAGCTGGAGACGCTGTGGCGCTCGCAGGGCGACTGCTCGCTCAGCGAGGGTGTGCAGGCGTTCGCGAAGCGTGGCGCCTTCCTGGGCGTCGACGTCGGTGACGTTCGCTGGATCGACGTCGATACGGGCGCGGCGCTCGATCGCGCTGAAGCCATGCTGCGGGTCTTCGGCGATGCTCTGGAGGACGAGGCGGGCGCGGGCGCTCCGCAGACCCTGGACGCAGAGGCGTTGGAGCTGTACGCCCCGAGCTGGGTCCGCGCTGCGAAGCCCTACAACGAGGCCCACTTCGCCGTGGCCGAGAGCAAGGCGGGCGTGGCTCGCATGATGTCGAACGAGAGCCCCTTTCCGCCGAGCGCGCGCGTGGTGAACGCGATTCTCGAGGCCGCACTGCGCGGCAACCTCTATCCTGCGGGAAGCGCCGAGCTGGCTGACAAGCTCGCCGCGCGGGAAGGACTCGAGCCGGGCAGCGTGCTGCTGGGCGCCGGCTCCACCGAGCTCATCGACGTCGTCATCCGGACCTTCGTCGCGCCCGGCGAGGAAGTCTTGCTGAGCGTGCCCACCTTCAGCATGTACGAAGCCCGTACGCGGGTTCAGGGTGGCATTCCCGTGTTGGTGCCCATGACCGAGGAGCACGAGCACGATCTGCGTGGGTTGATCCGCGCCGTCACCGAGCGCACGAAGGTGATCTTTCTGTGCACGCCCAACAACCCCACCGGAGGCTCGATCGGCGAGGACGACTTGCGTCGCATCCTGCGGCTCGGGCTGCCAACGGTGATCGACGAAGCGTACTACGAGTTTGGCAACGTCGACTCCTTCGCCCCCCTGATTGCGGAGTTTCCCAACGCCATCGTGCTGCGCACGTTTTCGAAGGCGTACGGCCTGGCCGGGTTGCGGCTGGGTTACGCGCTGGCAAACCCCGTGGTCGAGCGCTTGCTGAGCCGGGTTAAGGTGCCGTGGAATCTGCCGGCCATCACGCTGGCGGCCGCCATTGCGGCCCTGGACGACGAGGCCGAGCAGGACCAGCGTCTCTCGGTGTTGCGCAGCGCACGTGAGGCAATGTTCGAGTGTCTGTCGACGATAGCGGGTATTCACCCCGTTCCGAGCTCGGGCAACTTCGTGCTCGTTGACGTGTCGGCGAGTGGTCTCTCGGCCGACCGCTGGGTGGATGCCCTGCTGGTGGAGGGCGTGCTCGTGCGTTCGCTCGGCGTGCATCATGGGAGCCGCAGCTGGATTCGCGTTACCGTCGGCACCAGTGAGCAGAACGCGCGCTGTATCGCGGCGTTCGAGCGTATCGTCATGCGTGGTGCGCGCCGCCGCTCCTTCCCGCAGCCTGTCGCGGCCGTCCCGCTCGCCAGCGACGCCGAGTAATCCAGCCAGGCCAGGGTAGGAGCATGCAGTCAGGCCTCTCGCAGCGCTGAGCGAAGATGGCGTTCTGGGACGGCTACTGGAAGAGCCTCAAGCCGCTGGACGTCGAAGAGCCCGTCGATGTGTGGGTGCATCGCCCGCTCGCCTACATTCTAGCGCGAGCCGCCTATCCCACGCCGGTGAGCCCGAACATGATCACCCTTGGCTCGATTGCGTTCGGTGTCAGCGCTGGAGCCTGCATGTTGGCGGGGTTTCCCTGGCACATGCAGTTCGCAGCGCTCGGGATCTTCCTGTCAGCGGTGCTCGACTGCGCTGACGGTCAGCTGGCGCGCCTACGTGGCACCTCGTCAGCGCTCGGGCGCATGCTGGACGGAGCCGCGGACCTGGTGGTCTCCACGGCCGTCGTCGCCGGGGGAACTTACGTCGTTTACCGCCAGTTCGAGCACCCGTGGTGGCAGGGCCTGCTGGCGGTGCTCTTGTGTGTCGCCACCATCCTCACGGGGTCCTTTCACACCTCGGCGTACGACCATTACAAGAACGTCTTCCTGCGCTTCACGCACCCCCAGTACCGCGAGGGCGAAGACTACGAGCACGCCCTGCAGCGCTACCGCGATACCGAGGCGAACGCGGCGTGGTGGGTGCGCCTGGTCTGGCCCATCTACCTTTTCTACGTCAAGAGCCAGGCCGACTTCGTGAGCCGCTTCGACCCCTGGAGCCCGCGCAGGCTCTCGCTGATCCCGCCGTACGACGCGGCGACTGCGGCGATCTACCGCGCGCACGCGTCGGGGCTGATGCGCGTATGGCGCAGTTTCTTCGGCTTCGGCTCGCTCGTGTTCGGCATGAGCCTGGCGATGGCCTTCGAGGTAGTGCCGCACTACATGTTCCTGCGGCTAATTCTACTCAACGTCATCTTCTACGGATATCTGCGACCGCGACAGCGGTTAGCTTCGCGCGCTGCGCTCGAGAGGATTGGCATCGCCTCGGGTTGAGCGCCCCACCGCAGGAGACGAGTCGCTCCGTCGGTGGTAGCCTTTTGCGACGATGCGTCCGTGGATACGCAGTGTGCTCGTTGCGGGAGCTTTGACGGCCACGGCCCTGCCGGCTCGAGCTCTGCTTTGGCCCAACGCGATCCAGCGCATCGAACAGGACTTGACGACCGGCGACGTCGCCCAGCGGCGAGGAGCAGCAGAGCGCATTCGCGAGCTTCCGGCGGCGGTTGCGCGGCGCGCCGTGCTGCACGCCCTCACTGACGACGACGTCCCGGTGCGCCTTTCCGCGGCGCAGGCCGGCAGGGCGTTGCGACTGGTGGACTTGCCAAAACGGGTGATGGCGTGGCTCACCGAGCCGGATCTGCGCTTGCGATTGGCGGCTGCGGAGCTGCTTGCCGCAGCCCCGAACCCCGGCGCCATCGGCCCGCTCACCCGCGCGCTGTCGGACGCCGAGCCACTGGTGCGGGCGACAGCGGCAACGGCGCTCGGCGTGAGCGGCTCGTCGCAGGCCGTCGTTGGCTTGCTGGGGCAACTGGATGACTCGGCGCCCGAGGTGCGCGAGCGCGTCGTGCGCGCCTTGGCGCGACTGCGTGACGTGCGCGCCGTGGTGCCGCTCGTGGCCAAAGTGGACGACCCTCAGCCCGCCGTTCGGCGAGCGGCGGCGCGAGCGCTCGGTGAGCTGGGTGACGCGCGCGCGGTGAGCGCTTTGATCTTGGCGCTGCGGGATTCAGATGCGGAGGTTCGCAGTGCCGCCCTCGACGCCCTGGGCGAGCTCGCGGAGCCATCGGCGTTGCCTAGCGTCGTTGCGCTGCTGGCGGCAGAGGCCAACGAGGCCGTGCGTTCGTCGGCGTTCGATGCCCTGGCGCGGCTCGGGAGCAGCGAGGCCATTGCTGCCTTGATCGCCGCCTTTGCAACACACGCCGAGCAGCGCGACCTGCTCGTGGCGGCCCTCGCGCGCATCGGAGCGCCGGCAGCGCCTGCGCTCGTGAGCTGCGTCCGAGCGGCGGATCGCTCGCTGCGTTCCGACGGGTGCGCGCTCGCCTTGTCGCGAATCCGCGCCCCCGCGGCCACGGCGACGCTCATGGACGCCGCTCGCAAAGCTTCGATCAGCCCCGAAGCGGCGCTCGATGCGCTTGCGTTCTTGGCGGACCCGGCGGCCCTGCCGCTAGCCTTGGAGCATCTGGGGAGCTCGGATCCAAGCGTCCGGCGTGCCGCCCTGAAGGCGGCGGATGCGTTGCTCGACCCGCGGCGCGCCGATGGTCGCGCCGTCGAGCCGTTGGTGCTGGCGTTCCAGGGCGCCGGCGAGCGACGCAGCGAGCGCCTCGAGCTCGTGCGACTTCTGGGCAATACCGCTTCGCCGCGAGCGGCAAAGACCCTGATTCCCATTGCGCGCAGCGCCGACGACCTGGACTTCCGGGTGGCGGCCTTGAGCGCGCTCGGCAGCATCGAGGAGGACGCCAGCACGTCGGTGCTGCTCGCGGCCCTGGGCGACGTCGAGCCAGCCATACGCTCCAGCGCGGCACTGGCCATCCGGCGGCGCGCCCCCAAAAGCCTTGCAGCTCCGCTGGTCGACCGCCTGGAGCAGGTGGACTCTGCCTCACGGCCCTGGCTAGCCCTGGCCCTGGCGGGGCCCATCGCGGGTGCGCAAAACCCGGCATTGGTGGCTCGGTTGCTCCCATTGCTGGAGCGTTCGAGCGAGGGGGAGCGCGACGCGTTGATCGAGGCCGTGGCTCACGCCCCCGGCCCTGCTGCGGAGCGCGTGCTGGTAGGGTTATCCCGGAGCCGCAGTGCTGCAGATCGCGCGAAGGTTGCCGAGGGGCTCGCGGCGCGCACGGACGCTCGCGAGCTCGTGCTGGAGCTGCTGGGTGACGCGGACGCGTCGGTGCGCGCCAACGCCTTGTGGTCGAGCGGCTCCCGCCTGGTGGCCGCAGACCTGCCGCTGATCACCCGTGCCTTCAGCGATCGTGACCTCGGCGTGGCCGCCAACGCGGTCGCTGCCCTGGGGCGGATTTCGGCGCGCGAAGGCTTGGACTCTTCGCCCCAGCTGTGTGAGCTCATTGCCGATCCACGTGCGCCGGTACGTGCTGCAGCGCTCGCGGCCCTGCGCAACCTTCGCAAGCGCTGTGCGGCTGCTCGCGACCGCCAGGCGTTGACGAGCGACACGTCCGGACGCGTGCGGCGCGCGGCCGCGCGGCTCGTGCGCGACGTGCCGCAGCACGCCGAGGACCTGCGAGCTCTACGTCGCTGCCATGCGGATGAGCCTCTCGGGGCCGTCGCCATAGCGTGTGCAACTGCCAGCGAGTCGACGGCGGCGAGAACGGAAAACGTGCTCGTGTTCGTGGCTACCGCGGGTGAGGCAGCGCCGGTTGCGCGCGCGGCGTTCGCGCTGGAGCGCCCCGACGGCCTCACGCGCTATGGCATCACGGATCGACGCGGCGCGGTCTGCGAAATCAAGGTTGCGGCAGGTCAGTTGGCGCTCTCGGCCCCCGCAGCAACGGAAGAGTGAAAGCGCGTGCCCGTGCTGCCCGTTGCCGTCGAGATCGCTCCGCCGAACGCTCCGCGCGAGCAGGTGCAGGCGCTGCTCGGCGCGTGCTCGCGGGCGATTGCCGGCGCCGGTTGCGTCATTGCAACGGAGGCGCCCGAACAGCGGACGGGCGCGGTTGCAATCGTCACCTGGCATACGGACGTGCGCGCGGTGATCGAGGTGGGGCGCCTGCTCGACGGTCACCCGGAATGGCGCACGCGAGCGCTCGATTTCGCCGCCGCCGATCGGCCTATCGAACGTTGGCGCACGGTTGGCTTCGTGGTGGGAACGCTGGCCCACGGCGAGACGGGGCAGTCGGAGAAGATCGACCCTCCGAAGAGCAAGATCCAGCCTCGGAGCGCGGTGACCAGCGAACCCGCCGTGCGCAAGCTGG
>DASQDA010000140.1:0-2121 GCA_035634435.1 Polyangiaceae bacterium | reverse complement strand
CAGACGTTGGGGCACATCCGAAGTCAATTCAAGGTGTCGAGCTCCAACGCTCATCCCGACTTCCGGCAACAGACGCTTGCTGAGATGTTCGCGCGGCGGGCGGCGACGTTCGACGAGTTCTTCGACGCCATCACCCAGGGTCCACGCGAAGAGCGCTGTCGCTGGCTGTTCACGGGCGACGAGCAATTTCTTCTGCAACGGCGCCAGGGCGTCACCAAGGTCCACGTTCCCTTCCAGCCGCTGCTGGCAGCGACGATCCTGCCCGAGCTGATCCCCGATGACCGTCTTTACACGGTCTGGGTGTGGTTCAGCGGTGCGGGGGTCCGCACGTGGCTGCACTACGACAACAACGGTTGCCACAATCTGAACGCGCAGATCACGGGCAGCAAGCAGTGCCTACTGATTCCACCGTCGGAGCAAGGGCGCCTTGCGCCATTCGGACTGGGCGGGCAAAACCCCGCGTACAACTGCAGTCAGATCGACGTGGAACGTCCCGATCTGGAGCGCTTCCCGGATTACGCCGGCGTGGAGGCGCACCTCGCGTCGCTAACTGCCGGCGATATCTTGTTTATCCCGGCCTTCTGGTTTCACACTTTCCTGCACCAAGGAGAGTTCAACAGTAATGTGAACTTCTGGTGGAAACCGGAGCGACCTAGCTGGAACGCCGTCGCGCGCCGCCAGGTGTTGCTGGAGGCGACAGCTGCGGCTGGCATCGATCCTCGCAGTGACGCCGCTGCCGCAGCGGTCCTCGAGCGGCTCGATCGCGCGACCCTCAGCGGGTAAGCGTCGGGCCGCCGCGATTCACGAGGTCGATGTGACGACGCGTTGGCGAGACGTGCCGAGTCCGTCGCCGCCTAGCTCCACGACGTCGCCCGCTCGCAAGTAGGGCGGCGGAGTCTTCCCAAGCGCGACGCCCGCAGGGGTGCCCGTGCTCACCACGTCACCGGGCAGCAGCGTCATGAACTCGCTGATGTACGAGAGCAGTGTTGGCACGTCGAAGATGAGGTCAGCGGTCGTGGAGTCTTGTTTCAGCTCGCCGTTGACGCGCAGCCACAACTTGATGCCGCCAGGGTCGAGCTCGTCGGCCGTCGCCAGAAACGGACCGAGCGGCGCGAACGTGTCGGCGCTCTTGCCCTTCACCCATTGTCCGCCCCGCTCGAGCTGATGCTCGCGCTCCGAGTAGTCGTTGTGCAAGGCGTAGCCAGCGATGTGGTCGAGCGCTCGCGCGCGCGGGACGTACCGTGCGCGCTTTCCGACCACGAACGCCAGCTCCACTTCCCAGTCGGTCTTGGTGGAACCGCGAGGCAACACCAGGTCGTCCTGCGGCCCAACGAGAGCGGAGCTGGCCTTCATGAACAAGATCGGCTCGCTGGGCAGCTGCGCGTTGGTCTCCGCTGCGTGGCCCCGATAATTCAGACCCACACAGATGATCTTGCTAGGTCGGCAAATCGGAGCACCGAGACGTTCAACGTCAGCGACGCGTGGGCACGAGCCGGCTTCCCGCTGCAGCCAGTCCAAAAGTCGCGCCGGGCCGTCACTGCCGAAGAACGCCTCGTCGTAGTCCTCACCAAAAGCCGACACATCGAGGCGCCCTTGACCGTCGACCAAGACGCCCGGCTTCTCTGCACCGGGTGAACCGAACCGAATTAGCTTCATGGGCTCGGACCATAGCGAAATCGGTCGTCGGCGTCCGCCCGCTTCGCCGGCCTCCGCCGCCTCACACCCGCTCGACCATCAGACCGCGGCGGCGGGCCTCCGACGGCGTCATGCCCATCTTCAGCTTGAATTGCCTCGAGAAGAAGTACACGTCGCGGTAGCCGAGCGCGCACGCAATCTCCTTGATCGACAAGCTCGACTCGACCAGCAACTGCCGCGCGCGGCGAACTCGAGCGTGGATTAGATAGTCTTGAGGCGTCTGCCCGAGCACCTTCTTGAACACCCGCGCAAAGTGATCCTTCGTGTACCCTGCCCTGCTCGAGAGCTCCTCCAGGGAAGGGGCATCCTGAGGGCTTTCGTTGATGCGCGTCGCCGCCTCGCTGATGAGCTCGATGTGACGCCGATCGGTGCCGATCGGAATCGGTGACGACGGCGGCAAACGCTCCTCGTCGAGGTCGCGCAGCA
>DASQDA010000139.1:0-6207 GCA_035634435.1 Polyangiaceae bacterium | reverse complement strand
AGAATCCAACGCGGAGCGCGATCTCCGTGAGCGAGGCGTGCCCGTGCTCGAGCAGATTCTTGGCAGCGTCGCGCTGCGCGTTAGAGAGGACGCTGCGCAGCGTGGTCCCTTCTTCTTTGAGTCGACGGCGTAGCGTTCGTTCACTGATTCCCAAGCTGCGCGAAGCCCTAGCGGCACTGAGGTCCGGGTCTTGGCGGCCGAGCTCGTGCTCGAAGGCGTGACGCAGCGCGCTCGTGGTCGAGCCCGGTTCGCGCGCCGCCAACAGGGCCTCGGCCTGAGCTCGCAAGTGCGCGCTGAGCGCGGCGTTGGCCATCGGTGGAGCTTGGTCGAGAACGCTAGAGGCGAACGCGAAGCCGTCGTCAGCAGCTCCGAACGCGATCGGGCATTGGAAGAACTCGCGGTGGACAGCGGTGGAGCGCGGCGCGGCATGTCTGAATGACACGCGTTGTGGAGCGAATCGCTGGCCGAAAACCTGTCGCATGCACGAGACGAACTGAGCGATGCCCGATTCGTTCGCGAGCCGATGACCGAGCCAGCGCTCGCCGGCGCGAAGCCACGACACGGTCACCGAGTTGCCCTGGGTTCGCGTTCGCCACTCACCCGAGCTCGTGAGCAGCGGCGCATAGCGGATCGCGTGTGTGAACGCCTCGTGACCGGTCGAGGCGGTCATGATCGAAAAGCCCATCAGCCCGAGCTGGTCGACACGCAGCAACTTGGCGGCGCGCAGTGGGAGAGCAGAGTCTTGCGTCGCGTGAGCCACGCTCGCCCAGAGCGCGAATACGCGCTCGATGGGGACGAACGAGGTCGCGTCCGCTTCGCTCCCTGGCGAGCTCAGCCAACGCCGCAGGACGAGCGGCTCCAGGCCATGACGTTCGCCGATGACCAGCAAGGGCCGGACCAGCGCCGCCGTCTTCGTTCCACGGATCATGGCAGGGCGCAGGCAATGGCCGTGCCGATCAGCGAAAGCTCGCTCGCTGCGCGATTGCGAGATCGACGCCGATTCGAAGTATGACAGGGCCGTCGCGGCAACGGCCCCGTCATCGGAGCTTCAGCGCTGCACGGTCGTCATTCCCAGCACCTGATGCCCAACCAAAACGTTGACTGGATTGGCCGGCGCCGGAGGCGCGTTCTGCACTGCTGCGAAACCGTCCTGCATGTACGCCACGCGCAGGCGAGTGATAGGCGACGCAGCGTGAGCTTCACGAATCAAGTCCGTGACGCCCGAGGGGACCGTGACGGAGCCATCGCCGCCGAGCACGCCGCAGAGCACGAAGATCTGCTTGTGTGTGGGGTTGGGGAGAGCGAGGGGCGAGAGCCCCGTCACGTCTGCGTCCGTGCTCGATATGGAGAGCGCAGTGAGCCCGCTGTCGCCGCAGCGGCCGCCCGGGCCGCTACAGCTGAGTGTCGGCGTCTGGGCATCGATCGGAAAATGCTGCAACAAGGCGAGCGTGGCTTCGTCCGGCGCGAAGTCCGCTCCGGCGACCAGCCGTGTCTCGGGGAAGCGGAAGTGGCCGCCCTCGGAGGGCTCGACGCGCAGCGACACGGCCTCGCCTCCCACGATCGGATCCCGAGGATTGCGTGGAACCGGGCCGGCGCCGGCCAGTATGGTCGCGCTGCCCGTCGGCAGCGTCCTTTCGACGGCCGAGGGGTTCTGCACCAAGAGCGAGCTGGACGATGTCACACCGAGGATAGGGAAGCGTCCAGAAGCTCCAGCAATGGGCTCGTTCACCCAGAGGTATCTTCCGGCTGCGAGCTCGTCTGAAAACGTGGCCTCCGGAACCTCATAGCGCGCGGTGCCACCCCCGTCCGGCGTGACACGGCCATTCGTCAGATCCCAGCTGCCGACCGGACAAAAGTAGCCCGCTTCGCCGTACACGCAGCCTTCGGGAATGCCCTCTGCAGTACCAGTGATCACCACCTTGCCTTCGTCACCACTCCGCGGCGGCGGCGGGTCGAGCTGCATATCGTAGAGCCAGGCTTTGCAACCGCCGAGCTCGCCCGGCGCTTCGTCGAAGTCTGGAGGCCGGGTCGCGAGATTGAAGTCGATGCGAACGCTCAAGCCATGTCCCACTTGCGGCATGCCCGCCACGGAGACGTCGTGAATCGAAACCAGGCCCGAATGGGTGGAAGCGGGCCGCTCTACCGGTGTGGGCTCGTCGTTGCGGTCGTCCTTTTCGTTTGCCTCGCTCATGCACGCCGTCGCGAGCAACGCGATCAGCACTAGGGCCAGACCGGTGCAACGGAGCTCGGCCCGCTGATCAACGGTGCGACTGCTGGGCGATGACGGCGCGGTAACGCGCGGCGGTCGGGTCATAAATCGGTTGTTCATGTTCACTCCTCGCATCCAAGGTCCAAGACGAGGATGGGGATGCGCGCGCAAGGCCGCTTGGTCGCAGCGGCCAGCGACGTGGTCGGTTCGGCCTCAGAATCTGCCGAGCGAGCCGGGATGTGGTGAGCAACTAGAGCGGCGACGTGCACTCCGCGCGACCACTCGCCGGCGACCATGCGCACGTCAAGCCGCAGGTGGAGCACGCGCGACGGGCGAGGCGTCCCCGCTCGCAGCGCAGAACGTCGTCGCCCTCACATTGACCGAGTGGGCCGACTCCTTCACAGGGGTCAGGTTCGTCCCGAAGACATCTGAAGCCGTGCGGTGTCCAACCGCACCCGCCCGGACCGCAGCCATCGGCTCGCAGCTGTCCCGAGGAGCAGTAAGCAGCCCTGTTGCGATAGCACTCACCTTCGCTGGTCAGCGATCCACATTCGGCAGGGAGAGGCGCAGGGTCACGCCCGATCGTCGCTGCAATCCAATCGGAGACAACGTCCACTCGGGTGTACACGTCGTCGTCGACGCAGGTCGCCGAGCCACGGTCCAGAACACCGACGACTCGCAGCGAGCCATCATCCGCTCGCGCTAGCATCGGGCCGCCGGAATCCCCCAGGCATGCGCCGCTTCGTCCCTTCCCGTCAACGACTATGGTGGTAGTGGTGACATCGACGATTGGCTCGACCGCGAACCTCAACGCTCCCGTGCCGCCGGTTCCTCGAAGCCCGTAACCGGCCAATTGCACCCGGTCGCCGATCCAATCGCGGTCGAGCGCCGTGACGTTCCGTGCCAGCTGGGAGTCCGCTTGCCACGGGTGTATCTGCAGCAGACCCACGTCGAAGTCAGCGTGGCGCACGCTTCGAACGATGGTGGATGCCTCCGAGCGCTCGTGCTCGACGAAGGTCGGATTCTCTTCCACGCAATGACCTGCAGTCAGAACCCACTCGCGGTCGAGCCGCACCCCGCTACAGAGCGCTTGGGGCAGGTGCGCGAACGTCAAGCGGACGATAGTGTCCAGCTGCGCCGAGCTCAGAGCGAACATCGGGGTCGTCGAGCCACCGATGATGCACGCGTTCATGTCGGCAGCGGCTTCTTCCTTCGCCGGCGGACCGCTGCAGCCCACTAGCAAGGGAAGGAGGATCACCGCCGCCCAGTATCGCATCGAGGTCATGACGAGACGGCCTTTCGCAGCGGGGGCCCGACTGTGCGACGCTCGCAGCCGCGCAGTCCGGCCGTTGACGTTCACCGCGTTGGGACCTGCGAGTGCGGCCCGCTTAGTACCACGGCACGTCCGTCGCGCACGACACGTGCGTTGCGTTCGCGTGCGTAGGATACGGCGTGCACGTGAATTTGAAGAAGCTACGAACCCAGTTCGAGCTTGCCTTGAGTCGATGAGCCTTCTGCCAACCACCAATGTATGTGCAGGACCCGCTGAGCTGCCCGGTCGACTGGATGCCGGCGACCATCTCTTGATTCTCGTACCAAGGCCCCCAAAGGCCGCCGGAGTCACCCGCACACAATCGCGCCTCGATATGTCCGCCGGTTGCCGCGATTGTATTGGTCGAGACGCTGTCCAGATCAATGTAGCCGCTGCGGCTCCGACCCTCGCCCGTTGACTCGTGACTGTTGTAGCCCCAACCTGCGAGAAAGACGTAGCTGTCTGTGTTCAGGTTTCCAACGTACATCATCTTCGGATTTAGGCCCTCCCCTGCCGAAGCGAGTGTAACGACGGCTACGTCCCACGTTGAATTTGCCGGCCCAACGTAGTTGGGATGGGGCTTCCAGTAGGCGTCGCCCGAGAAGGCAGTCACCGGTGTACCAAAGCGGTTCGCGGCTAACACCGTCGTGGCGTACGTACCGGTGCCGCGCGTACAATGAGCAGCGGTGAGGATGACTCTGGGGTGAATCACCACTCCTGAGCAACGCCCGTTCAACATGACCGAATGATTACCTGGGTGGCCTGATCCATTGATGATCTTATCCACCTCAGGGGGCGGGAGCTCGGGGGCTTCCTCTTCCGCCGGCTGCGGATTCGCGTCCTCCCAGCTGCGAGTCAGCTCGCGCTCGACCAGCTCTGCTGCCCGACAACTTGCCACGTGCGGCACACCGCTGCGCTCGACGAGCGACGGGTCGGCGCGGAGCATCTCGTTCATTTTACCCGCGAATGCGCTTCGGCCTTCGCAGATCAGGACCCCTTCCGCGTCCGTGGCCGTTGCTTGTACGGGAGCTTCGCCGCCAAGCGGCCCACCAGCTCCGCTGTCGTCCGCCCCACAACCCAACGCCAAGACCCCCACTATCAGCCCTACCCTCATGTTTTTCTCCCAACCTTTCGCAGCGCTCTCAGCCTGAGCTGAGAGCACGCGACGCTGCGCCATCTGCCCTAACTAGCGCTCCCCGTGCAGCGCCATCCCAACGCGTTTGTACCGCGCAGCAGAATGCCGGTCAATGAACGAGGTGCTGACGTGGGCGAGGACGCAGGCCCACCCTCTCGGAAGACGCGGGCTCGTGTAGCGCGAGCTCCATACAGGATCCGATCGACACGGCTGCTCCTGCCCGACGCCCCGCGGCGATGGCGCGACGAAGCGAGTGTCGCAATGCGATCGTCAAAGCCGAGCCCGGCGGGCGCCCGGCGCGGGCAGGACCGGCCCCGTGCGCGTCGATGCGCGTGTGTTGCTCCGCGCCAGGTTTCGGCTACACCGCCCTGGTGTCAGGCGATCCGGTGAGAAGAGCCGACCAGATCGACGCCCTATGGATCCAGCAAATGCTCGAGCAAACCGGAGCCCTGCGTTCGGGGCGCGTTAGCGCCCTTGAAATGGACGTGTCCGGGAGCTCTTGGTCACAGATAATCAAGCTGACCGTCGGCTACTCGAACGACGCCGTTGGAGACTGTCCGCGGCGCCTCCTTGTCAAGATCTGCACCGGCGCACACGCGGTGTTTGGTCAGCGCGAGGTCGAGTATTACCGGAGGGACTACGCCCGCGATCCACTGGCGCCTGTGCCTCGTTGCTACGCCGCGGCCTTCGATGCAGCGTCCGGCGATTATTCGCTGGCGCTGGAAGATCTTTCTGCGACGCACGCCGGCGACCTGCCGGTCACGGAGGCGTATGCGACCGCGGTTGCGGACGCCCTCGCTCGGCTCCACGCTCGATACTGGGGCAGTCGACGCCTCGCGACTATCGGCGAAGCGCCAGCCGCTAGCGAGGCGCTCGACCGCTACTTCGCACATGTCGAACGCGGGTTCCAACCGTTATGCGAAGTGATGAGCAAGAGCCCGCGTCCCGAATGGTCCGAGTGGCGCGAGGCGCTGGGGGAGATCTTCGCGTTCCTTCCAAACACCATGAGGGAGCGCGCCCGGGTCGAGAGCGGCATGACCTTGGTGCATGGTGATCTGAACCCCGGCAACCTACTGTCTCCCCGCTCAGGCATGGGCCAAGTCTACTTGATCGATCGGCACCCCTTCGATAGGTCACTGCGCTGCTGGCTCGGGGTATCCGACCTGGCGTATGTCATGGTGCTTTTCTGGTCGCCCGAGCAGCGCATCGGTCTTCAGCAGCTGATGCTGCGTCGCTACCAGAGCAGACTTCGGGATCTTGGGATCAAGTACGATTGGGCGCAGCTATGGTGGGACTACCGCCTCTGCGTCGCCCAGTGCGCAGTGCACGCGGTCGAGTGGCTGGTGCTGCCGGAAGACCGCGAGAAACGGCGTGAGCTGTGGACTATCCAGCTCGAGCGGTCGATGGCTGCTTTCTTCGAGCTCGAGTGCCGAGAGCTTTGAGCCTGCCACTCTTTCCGCTGGACCGACCTGCGCTCAGCAGCGCTCGAGCGCGAGCAGCTTACCTCACTCACCCGCGGCGTTGCAGGCTGGATCGGCAGCTGCCGCGGCG
>DASQDA010000138.1:0-4535 GCA_035634435.1 Polyangiaceae bacterium | reverse complement strand
TCACCTTCATCGGCGCCTTCTTTCCAATCCTGCTCAGCACCATCCACGGGGTAGAAGGCCTGGACCGCCGACTGGTCTACGCTTCAATCACCCTCGGCGCGGGGCCCTTCGCGGTTTTCCGCGAGGTGATCTTGCCGGGTGCGCTGCCGTCCATCGTGACCGGGCTCAGCATCGGAATGGGAACCTCCTGGTTCTCCTTGGTAACGGCAGAGATGATCTCGGGTCAGTTCGGCATCGGCTACTACACCTGGGAGGCGTATACTCTGCAGAATTATCCGCATATCGTGCTCGGCATGATCGCCATCGGCCTGCTCGGCATGGGGTGCAGCTTCGCCATCAAATGGACCGGCCGGCGTTGCATGCCCTGGTTCAAGCCGGAGGCCGGATGAGTCCGCTGGGCGGGGCCCGCGCCTCGAGCTCTGTCGCTCTGCGTGGGGTGGGCATTCACTTCGGCGAAGGACCGACCGCCGTCCAGGCGCTGAGTGACATCGACCTCGAGATCGCGGCTGGAGAATTCGTCAGTATTCTCGGCCCGTCTGGCTGCGGCAAGTCCACCATCATCGGGGCCGTGGCGGGGTTTACACCTCCGACTTCCGGCGCGCTGTTCGTCGACGCAGATCCGATCCGCGCCCCGGGAGCCGATCGTGGCGTCGTCTTCCAACAGCACACTTTGTTCCCGTGGAAGACCGTCGCCGCCAACGTGGAGGTCGGGCTCAAAATGAGCGGCGTCGACAAAGTACGTCGCGCGCAGGTGGCTCGTGAGATCCTCGAGCAAGTTGGGCTCGGTGACTTCCGGCAGCACTACCCACATCAGCTCTCGGGCGGCATGCAGCAACGCGTCAACCTGGCGCGCGTACTGGTGAACAGACCACGAGTCCTCTTGATGGACGAGCCCTTCTGTTCGCTCGACGCGCAAACACGGCTGCAGATGCAGCACATACTGCTGGAGCTCTGGCACGAGCTCCACATGACCGTGGTCTTCGTCACGCACGACGTGGACGAAGCAGTGTTTCTGAGCGAGCGCGTGATTGTGCTCACGCAGCGACCGGGCCGAATCAAAGCCGAGGTTCGCATCGACCTTCCCCGGCGACGAACCCATGAGCTGCTGACCAGCGAACGCTTCACGCGTTTGAAACGGCACACGCTCGACCTCTTGCTCGGCGCACCGGCAGCGCGTCCAGCCGCAGTCTCTGCTGATGGGGTGCTGCTGCCGCAGCAGCTTTGAAGTTGCGTACGGAGGAGCAGCGCCACGAACACGGCTCTCTCGCGTTGGCACCGATACTGCTTACGCGCGCTTGCAAATGCGACCCGCACGAGCCGCCCTTTCCTTGCTGTCTCTCAGCTTCCTCCACCTCTTCCCACCGGCCGTCGCCGCTCAGTCGCGGCCTCTCGCGCCCGCTGAACCGACGCCCGTGCTCGATCCCCGGCAAGTGGGCGCAGCGCCGCCTTCGGCCACCTTGCCAGCGCAGCCAGTGCCGGCCAGTGCCGCGCCCACACAGCTCAAGATCGAGATCGCCAACGGCACGAGCATGCGCTTCGGCATGCTGTGGCAGGGACAGTACGAGCTACGCGGCAACTCGGCGAACGACGACCTGAGCCACAACTTGTTCTTGCGTCGCTTCGCCCTGCTGCTTGGCGGTACGGTTCTCGCTCGCTTCGAGTACTTCTTTGACACGGACTTTGCCGACCTGCTCAAGGCGCCCACCGGCGAGCAAGGCTTGAAGAACGGGCCTGGCATCTCCACGAAAGACGCTTTCGTCACTTTCAAGGCGGTGGACGACGAGCTGAAGCTGGATGCCGGGTTGCTGCTGCCGGCGGGGACGCACAACTTTCTGCAGGGCGGCGGATCGATGTATGCGTGGGACTTCTTTCTGAACACTTTCCGCCACGGGAACGTGTTTGGCAGCACCAACAATCCCTATGGCCGCGACGTAGGCGCACAGCTTCGGGGCCTGGTTCTCGACGGGCTGCTGGAGTACCGGGTGGGGGTATTTCAGGGCAAACGCAACCCGCCGCTAACGCAGCCAGCCTCCCGGGCGGCAGCCCGCAATGCCTTGCGCCTCGCTGGACGGGTCCAGCTGAACTTCATCGACCCTGAGACGACGTACTTTTACGGTGGTACCTACCTCGGAACGAAAAAGGTCCTTTCGGTCGGCGCCTCCGCCGACTTCCAGTACGACGAAGACGGCTCCTACCGAGCGCTGGGTGCTGACGCCTTTCTGGATCTACCAGTCGGACCGGGTGGGCTAACGGCGCAGCTGAACGTCCTCCACCGCGACGGCGGTGACTTGATCGCTCAATTGCCGAAGCAGACCGCCTTGATGGTAGAAGGCGGCTACCGATTCGAGGCACTGAAGCTCAGTCCCATTGTCCGCTACGAGCAACGCTGGGGGCAGGACGCCGCGAGTGACGAGACGGATTGGGGTGCAGGTCTCGCCTACTGGGCGTTCGGACATACCAGCAATCTCAAAGCGTTTTATACGCGTCTCGTCCCACACGGCGACCTCGCCGCGTTCGATCAATTCAACCTTCAGTGGCAGGTGTTCTTTTACTAGGCATGGGCAATTGATCAGAACCGGTCGTCACGAGACTGGCATTGAAGGGAGTGGCGTCATCCCACGAGCATCTGCCAGCCTTCTCACACCCACCAAGAGCAGCGCAGCTTTGCTGCTGGGCGAACGCTCACGCCCACGCGTGCGAGAAGCCGCCCCAACCTTGCGATTAGCCGGAGGGGCGCTCGCCGAGCGCAGCCTCGACGAGGGACGCTTCCTCGTCACACTCCACACACAGCCGACGGTGGTGCTCGAGTAGCTCGAGCAGCTTGGGGTCGTCGATGCGATGATCCAGCCACGGCGCCAGCAGCTCCGCGAACCTGTCGCAGTCGAGCTCCTGCTCGAGGGTGACCTTCAGCCAACCTTGTAACGTTTCGTGGCCGTGCGAGTCGTGACTCATGAAGCACCTGCTGGCGTGCTGCGCCGATCGTCGTTCGATCGCTCTGCAGTCTCGAGATAGACCTTCAGGCGACGGCGAGCGTCGTGCAGCAACTTGTAAACGGCGCCTTGGCTCGTGTCGAGTCGGCGCGCGATTTCCATGAGAGGCAACCCTCCGAGCTTGGCCAGCGTGGCAGTGCGCTGGCGCTCCGTCAACGCACGCTCGATCCCCTCACGCAGCCGCAGCAGCTCGTGCTCGCTGTGCGCGATCGCTGATTCGGCTTCGTGGATCAGCGCAGCGCTTGCCTCGGCGGCGGCGTCGTCGATGCTCACGTGTTGGTAGCGCCGACGGCGCAGCTCGGATAATGCGCAGTTGACGGCGATGGTGGTAGCCCAGGTCGTGAACAGGCACTGCTCTCGAAAGTCGTCCAGGCGCAAATGAATGCGGACCACGCTGTCCTGCGTCAAGTCGTCGAGATCGCTGCTGCTTAGTTGACGGCCGAAGCTGCGCGCCAGGGACGCTCGCAAGAACGCTCGCAGCTCTGCCACCAGCCGTTCACGCTCCTCGGGAGAGCCGGATCTCAACGTTAAGACGAGGGCGTCGTCGCTGCCAAGCACCGACAAATCATCGAATACCGGCGAGCGTCCGTCAAGGCGGGGGGCGGATGTGAACAAAATGAGGTGGGGCAGGTATGAAAGGGAGCAAAGCAGCGTCTCAGAAACATGAACCGACACGGAACGGCCCGCACAGCGGAAAACCTGCTGCAAACGCGGCGCGAGCTTCTCATCGGCGGGGTGGTGCTTGCGGCAGCCGCCTGCTCACCAGCTGGGCGCTCTCCAAACGGCATCTCTACGAAATCGCCCCCACAACAGGGCACCACGAAAGGCATTCAGAAACAAATGGGCACCATCGCTACAAAAGACGGCACTCAGCTCTACTACAAGGATTGGGGCGCTGGGCGACCCGTCGTATTCAGTCACGGTTGGCCGCTCAGCTCCGACAGCTGGGAATCCCAGATGCTTTTCTTGGCGGAGCGCGGCTTCCGCTGCGTCGCCCACGACCGGCGTGGGCACGGCCGCTCCGGTCAGACCTGGACCGGCAACGACATGGACACCTACGCTGACGATCTGGCCACCGTCGTCCAGACGTTGGGGTTGCAAGAGGTGACGCTCGTCGGCTTCTCGACGGGCGGCGGCGAAATCAGTCGCTACATCGGTCGTCACGGCACGAAATCAGTGCGGCAGGCCGTGCTCGTTTCGGCGATTCCGCCGCTGATGCTGAAGACCACGAGCAACCCTGAAGGCACTCCCCTGGAAGTGTTCGATGGGCTTCGCGCAGCCTCGCTGGCGGACCGATCGAAGCTGTACCGCGACCTGGCGAGCGGACCGTTCTTTGGTTTCAATCGCGGCGGCGCCAAGGTGTCACAGGGCATGATCGATGCCTTTTGGCTGCAAGGCATGCAGTCTGGTCACAAGAACGCGTACGACTGCATCCAGGTGTTTTCGGAGACCGATCTGACAGACGACCTGCGCCGCTTCGATGTACCGACCCTGGTCATCCACGGCGACGACGACCAGATCGTTCCGATTGCAGCGGCTGGCGCG
>DASQDA010000137.1:0-6013 GCA_035634435.1 Polyangiaceae bacterium | reverse complement strand
GCAGGCGGAGCCAGCGGGGGCTCGGCCGGCGCGGCTGGCAGCGGCGCGGGAACGGCCGGCAGCGGCGGCACCGGGGCTGCCGGCAGTCCAGGCCTGGGTCTGACCAAGGACGGCGAAGTCAGGCTTTCGGGTGCCGGTCTGAGCCTGGTCTCTTACGGCGGCTATCTGAACGGCGAGTCCTTCCAGCAGGAGGGCGTGCTCAGCTTCAACGGTTACCAGTACGCGGCCTTCTGGAACACGAGCCGCCGCGTGGTGCTGGCGCGCCGCGCCTTGCCGAGCGGCGCGTGGGCAAGCTTCGAGCTTGCGGATTACACCAACACGGCGACGGACGCTCACAACACCATTTCCCTGGGGATCTCTCCTGGCGACGGCACGCTGCATGTCGCCTTCGACCACCACGTCAGTGATCTGCACTACCGCAAATCAATCGCCGGTCTGGCCACTGCCCCGGCGACGGCGACCTGGGCTGCCAGCAGCTTTTCGGCGACGACGAGCAATCTCGTCGGCACCACCGCCGTTACCCAGGTTACTTACCCGCGCTTCGTCACCGAGCCGGCCGGAAGCAAGTTGCTGTTCGGAGCGCGTCTGGGCACCAGCGGCGCTGGCGACGAATACCTCTGGGAGTACGATGCCCAGACTCGCAGCTGGACGTCGCTCGGGCGTTACCTGAACGGCACGGTGAGCAGCATCAATGCCTATCCGCACGGGCTGTCGTACACCAAGGGCGGCGCGCGCCTGCACGTGTCCTGGTGCTGGCGTGCCACGAGCAACGCGTCGACCAACTACGACCTGTTGTACGCCTACAGTGACGACCACGGACGGACCTGGAAGAACTCTGCGGACGTCGCGGTGGCCACCACTGGCACCGCACCGATCACGGCGACCTCGCCAGGCATTCGCGCCTGGGCCATCGGTCAAAACCGCGGTCTCATCAACCAGGAGCACATGGCGGTGGACGCGAATGGGCGCGTGCACGTGCTGCTTTCGCACATGCCCGAGGGCCAGGCGGACGACGCCACCTTCGACAGCGCGCGACGCAAGAGCCAGTTCTTCCATTACTTCCGCGACGCGGCCGGCAAGTGGACGCGCACGAGCCTGGGCCTGCCGACCGTAGCCGCCTTTCGCGGCAAGCTGGCCATTGCAGCCTCGAATAACCTGTATGCGATCCTTCCGGACCTGCGCATCGCCGGCGCCACGGTGGCTTCCAACTACGCCAGCTGGACGCTGCTCGACATGACGGACACCGGACGCTTCTTTTCGGATCCGTTGATCGATGCGGCGCGCCTGGTCAGCGAAGACAAGCTCACGGTCGTCTACACGGAGAAGAGCTCAGCGAACATTCAGGTGCTGGACTACAGCCTGAAGTAGGCGCGGCGTCATTCTCCCGAGGCCACGAGCTCGCGCACGAAGGGTGAGGCTGGTTCGGCCGCGAGCTCGGCCCAGCTTCCCGTCTGCACGATGCTGCCCGCTTCCAGCACGGCAAAGCGCCGGCCGAGCGCGCGGGCGTCGGCCGCAGCATGAGTGACCACGATGGTCGGCAAGCTGAGCTTGTCGAGGTAAGCCCCGAGTACACCGCGCACCTGACGGCGTGCAGCGACGTCCAGCGCGGCGAGCGGCTCGTCGAGCAAGAGCGCCCGCGGACGCACCGCGAGAGCGCGCGCGAGGGCGACACGTTGCTTCTCACCACCCGACAAGGTGGTCGTGCAGCGCTCCGCCAGCGCAAGCAGACCGAGCTCGGACAGCAGCGCCTCCACACGCTCCAAACGCGCCTGCGGACGCTCGCCCAAAGACGTGCTCTCGGGCCCGAACGCCACGTTTTGGCGCACCGTGAGATGAGGGAAGAGCGCATAGTCCTGCGGAACGTAAGCGATCTGGCGCTGCTCCACCGGCACGTTCACGCGCGCCGCAGCATCGAACAGCACGCGCCCCGAAAGCTCGATACGCCCGCCAGTGGGACGCAGCACGCCCAGCAGCATCAAGAGTGAGCTGGTCTTGCCCGCGCCGTTGGGCCCCACGAGCACGAGGGCTCCGGCGCTGGCGTCGAGCTCCACGTGGAGCTCGAGGTTGCCCACCCCTCCGCTGAGCTGCGCCCGAAGTGTCGACGTGGTCACCATCGTGGCTCGAGCCCTTCCGGGATCCGCGACGAGCCCACCGCAGCACGCACCCCGAGCAACAGCGCGAAAGCAACGATGACGAGCACGATGGATAACGCCTGGGCGACGCGCAGGTCGCTTTCGAGCGCTGTGTAGATGGCGAGCGGCAGCGTCTGCGTGCGGCCCTCGAGATTACCCGCGAACATCAAGGTGGCTCCGAACTCGCCGAGCGAGCGCGCCCAGCTCATCACCGCACCGGCGATCACGCCCGGAGCAGCCAGCGGCAGCGCTACTCGCAGCAGCACACGCAACGGTGAGGCGCCCAGCGTGCGGGCAACGATCAACAGCTTCTCGTCGACGCGCCGAAAGGCATTGCTGGCAGCCGCGACGAAGAAAGGTGCCGACACGAAGACCTGGGCCAACACGACCGCCAGCGGCGTGAAGGCGGCGGACCAGCCGACGGGATACAGCCAGCCGGCGAAGAGCCCACGGCGACCGAAGGCGAGCAGCATGGCGACGCCGGCAACCGCGGGAGGCAGAACGATGGGCAGCTGAACGATGACCTCGAGCGCACGCCCGAAACGTCCGCGCGACCGCGCCAGCGCCCACGCCAGGGGCGTGCCAAACATCACCACGATGCCAAGGCTCGCGAGCGCGGTGAGCAGGCTCAGTCGCAGCGCAGGCCAGACCAGCGGGTGCCCCAGCGCCTTGAGCAGCTCCGTGGGCGAGGTTCCGCTGAACAAGCCGATCAGCGGCAGCGCCAGCACCGCCACCAGCAGGCTGGCCATTGCGCCGAGCAGGTACTGCTGGAGGCGATTCCGGCGAGCGTCCCCGCTGGGCTGCTGATGGGTCACCGAACGCTCGAGGCCTTGTCGGCGGGAAGAAAACCGGCCCTATCGAGGGCCCGTTGCCCAGCGGGCGACACCAGAAGCTCGATCCATTGCCGCGCAAGCTGCGGGCGCGGTGCCGCCACGGCGACCGCGATCGTGTACGCGGCCAGCACGTTGACATGCGGCGGAATGCTGACCGTCACGATCGGCGTCTTGGCGGCGAGCGCGTCGGTTCGGTAAACGATCCCGGCTTCAACCTCGCCGAGGGTTACCCTCGCCAGGACTTGCCGCACGTTGAGCTCACGCGACACGATGTTGGCGCGCACGCGCGCGCCGAACTCCGCACCCAAGCTCGTGCTCGCGCGATCGAGAATCTGCTCGGTGTAGCGGCCAATTGGCACCTCTCGGCTACCCACGGCGATACGCGTTGCCGAAGGCAGCTCCGCAAAAGCTCGGAGCGTGCCGGCTCGTTCGCTGGCGACGACCACCACCGGCTCATTGCCGGCAAACGTGAGCGCATCTCGCACGTACCCGCCCCGCTCTAGCTCTTGCAGGTGACGAGCATCCGCCGAGGCGAAGACGTCGACGGTCGCCCCGTGCTCGACTTGCGTGCGCAGCTCCTGACTGCCGGCGAAATGGAGCACGACCTCGGCTCGCGGGTGGGACTGCTCGAACACGACTGCCAGGGCCGTGAAGACCTCGCGCAGGGACGCGGCCGCGAACACCACCACGGGTTGATCGCGAGCGACGGCGACAGGGGCCGGATCGGCTTGGTTACAGCCCGCGGTGCCAACCAGTAGCATCAGCCAGGTCAGCATCAGTCGCCGGCTGCGCGGCACGTCAAGCTCAAGCTGGCTCACGACGCCCGGGACCCGAGCACAACTCGAGTAGCGAGAGGTCACGCGCCTCGCGCAGCTCACGAACGCGCGGGAATCCAGCGTTCGCCATGCAAATCCGATTTACATGGCGTCGCGCGCGCGTGTCAACGCCGCAGCCGGCGTTGAACCTCAAGATAAGCACGAAGTGCGAGCGGGAAACGCGACTAGAGCCTCTTTCAAGCTCCTGAATCAGGAAGCAGCCGCATGGAGGTGGGAGAAGCTGCTCGCGTCACGTTTCCAGCTCGCGACCCGGGATCACCACATAACGGTGTAGCCCACCTGCAGGCCGAAGCTCGATTTCACGGCAACCACGGCACCCTGCGGCGTCTGGATCGCTTCGGTTGTCTGGTAAACGCCCTGCAGCGCAGGAGTCAGGATACCGGAACGACCGACCATGACGTTGATACCGAGACGAGGAGCGATGGCAAAGCCTGCCCCTGCGCTCTCGCCCGGGTCCACGGACTGGGACGCCAGACCGAACCCTACGCCGAGGAAGCCGTACAGACTGCGGCTGAACGGGAGATGGATGCTCGGTTCCGCGAGCAACATCAGCTGGGTGCTGCTCTGGTCCTCTTCCACGCCGTTAAGGGTCGTGGTCAACGAGGTGTGGGTGATGTTGACGATCGCGGACAGCTGGAAGTTGTCCATGAAGAAGTAGCCGATGGTGGGGCTAAATCCGATTGCGAAGTAGTCGGTCGCGCTCGTCAGATTGGCGAAACCACCCAGCTCGAGGACGCCCGCGCGGCCGTAAGCTTGGTCGCCGCCAATACCGGCTTGCTCGGTCAACCCTCCCGAAGCAACGGTCGGAGCAGGCGGAGGCGGAGCCGGATCGTCGTCCGAGCGGGGCGGCGGCAGCGCTTCTGCGGGCTGCCCTTCCCCGAGAGTCGTGGAGCCGGTGCCAGTCACCGGTCCCGTAGACTCGGCTTCGCCCTCCTGAGCCCCGGCTTGGCCCTGCTGGGCATCCTGCGCGAACGCAATCGCTGGCGCGCAGATGGCTGCGGCAGACAAACATGCAATTAGGCGAAAGTTAGTTTTGCGAACGATGGTCATTAGGTTGACGACCTCCTGAAGCCTGCGTCAGCAACATGCGTGCCGAAATGCACGCACCCGCGCGCTTCACTTCGAAACGGTCGCACGCATGGGAGGGTGGCGCTTATCGTTTTCGAGGCGGGCCTGCGGCGCGAAGCGCTGGCGACAGGCAAATTGCGCACACTAGTGCGTGGCGCAGCGCACCGCGTCCGGCGTGCGGTGTGACAGAGCGCACTCTGCCGCTCCGCAGGCGGCTGACATCTTCATGCGACGACGGAACACGTAACAGGCGCAAGCGTCACAACCCTATAGCCTCATGCGTGTCGCAGGCGCTCACAATCGCCTGGCCGACCGGTGTTGCGAATCAATCGGCGAGCAACGGGTGCACGCGCACCGTGAGCGCGGGGGCGATGTTTCGTTGCAAGCGCTGCCGAACCGCACGCGCGCCGCGCGCGATCGCTGCTTATAGAAGTGGTGCGCGTGTTCGCCGCTGCTCGGAGGCATTGCGCGAGGCCCGCAATTAGCGCCAGAGGCAGTAGCCGAGGTCCGTACCCGGATACACGTAGCAGCTCATCCCCGTAGGACACGCGCGCAGCGTCGCGCCTTGCTGACAAACGAGCACGCAATGTTTCGAGAACGCGAAGTCGACGCAACCCGCCGTCGCTTCTGCGCCACTTGGCGCGCTCGAGCAGTCCGCCGCCGATTGGCACTCGTTGGAGCACCCGTAGCCGAGCACGGTGTTGCCGTCGCGCAGGCCAAGACAGCGCAGCGCGGCGTCCTTGAAATCCAGCGAGTCGCCGCGACACTCGATGGCGTATGACGATCTGCCATCCGGCCCCGGCCCAGGGACGCTGTCTCCACCCGGACCGCCCGCAGAGGCGCCATCGTCACCGGCACTGCCGGCCTCGCTTTGCACGGGCGCGCCGCCCCGAGCCGCGCCGCCTTGACTGCCGCCGAGGCCGCTCGCGCCCGCACCACTCCGACCACCCACGCCGCCAGCGATACGACCGCCCGTGCCGCCACCCGCGCCAGCGCTGCCGGGTGTCGCGCCGACGCCGGCGACCACCGCAGGGTCGTCGCTGGAGCCGTCACCACACGAGAGCGCCGCAAGCGCGGCGAGAGGGAGGAGCAGCAGCGCACGGCGGCAGCCTGAGCGGGCAGGCAAAGCGATCGGGCGGGGGAA
>DASQDA010000136.1:0-5797 GCA_035634435.1 Polyangiaceae bacterium | reverse complement strand
GCGGCCAATAGCGCACCTCGCCGTTCACACGTTGCACCTTGCAGCGCGTGCTCATCTCTTGCCTGAAGCAAGCGGGCGAGGTTGTTACGGCCGTCTCCCTGGAGTGGAGGGAAGGCACTTCTCGACAAGCCAGTGCAAGAGGCGCTGAACGGGCGGGGCTAGCTTGGATCCCGGAGCCAACGCACAGATGATTCAATCGAGATTGTACGGGATTAGAGCTTTCACCCTGCTGCTCGCACTAAGCGGCCAAGTCGGCTGCGTGGCGGGAGGCAAGCTCGTGAAAATGGATCCGAGCCTCCCGATCGAGACTGAAAATGGGTATCGGCAGGCAGGGCGCCCCTTGGATCGCGCGGACATGGTGGATCAGCTCGGCAAGGAGCGAGCGTCTGCCGCCCACGTGAGCCGCGCACGCACCCTAGGAACTCTGGGCAATGTGGCTGCGGCGGTCGGCGGCGCGCTCATCGGCTGGCCCCTCGGCGAGAAGCTAGGCGGCGACTCGGACCCAACATGGTCGCTCGCTTACGCCGGTGCGGGCGTTACCGCGCTCGCCATTCCGCTGGTAATCTGGAGCATCAGTAGCCTCAACAGTGGTGTGGAAGCGCACAACCGCGAGCTGCGCGCTCCAACTGCCGCTGCCCTGCGCGCGGAGTTTGGCTACCGGGAGTCCGGGCAGGGAATGGCGGCTGGCGAGGGATCCGCTCACTGACTGTGCGGGTCACGCTCGCGAGCGACCCGTTCGATCGTTTATGGCATACAGCTCGCGCAACGCGACGGGCGGTACACCGAATTGCTTGCGGAAGGCTCGCCAGAAGTAGCACGGGTCAGAGTACCCCAGCTCCGCCACGATCATCGGGATGGAGGCCCCTCGCTTCACGCGGCGGCAGGCCTCTTCCGCGCGCAGCGCGTTCCAGTACTGTCCGATGGTCACCCCATGCACCTCCTTGAAGAGCGAGCAGAGACGAAAACGGCTGAGGGTGCTCTCGTGCTCGAGCTCGGCGAGCGTCGGGCGCCGGTCGAGGTGAGCTCGCAGGTACTCACGCACGCGTCGCAAGCGGTAGTCGTTACCGTCGGCGGTCGGCCGCCCCGCTCGGCTGGGCTCCCTCAGAGTGGTGACGAGCGAGTGCACGGCGAGGGCACACGCCGAGTCGAGCTCGAATGAATCGGCCCCCGTAGCCACCAGAGCGATGAAGCTCTTCAAGGAGCCGAGCACGGCGGCCCCCTCGGGCGCCGAGCTGCTGAAGTGAAAGTCGCGCGCAAGGTTGAGCTCACTGCAAGCCCGTGAAACCAGGGCGGGAGCGAATCGCAGCACGTCGAAGCTCGCCGCTTTACCCTGCAGGTGCAGTCGATGCGTCACGTGCATGTCGCCCGGCTCGATGGCCATGAGCCCGCCGCCTTCCGTGCAGAACGAGCGACCACGGGTACGCCACTCCACGCGGGTGGCCGTCGGCGTTTCGTGAATGAGGGCGAGCGTGAAGCAAGAGTGGGCTTCGCGCCAGTACCGATTCGAACCCCGTACGGACAACACTTCCACGTCGTGCACTGGGCGGGCAACCGTCAGTCGCTCCCCAGCTCGGTCCGTGGGTGTCCAGACGCGGCGGTCACCCGACTCCAGCAACATGTCACCAGACTACCGAAAGCGCTGACTCCTGCAATGGATTGGCAAGCGCGGGGAGAGGGAGGGATGGCTTGTCGTCATCGGACGCAGGAAGAACCCACTCCGTCGAGCGTGAGAGCGACCCCGCGGGGCGCACGTTGGGCGTTGCCGTCATCGTCATCGTGCTGGTGGTCGTCCGCGCGGTGCTGCTGACGTCGATGCCCAGGAGGCCGCAGCGCGGCCATCGCGGAGGTCCCTTTCGCTTCACCGCCAAACGCCTCTGGGCTAATATCACGGCCGATTCGGCATCGGCATACTACGAACTGGAGGAGCTCCCATGGCACGCACCAGCACCTATCTGAATTTCGCCGGCAACACTGAGCAAGCCTTTGCGTTTTACAAGTCCGCCTTTCGGACTGAGCTCAACGGGCCAATCAGCCGCATGGGCGACGTGCCACCCGCCCCCGACATGCCCACGTTGAGCGAAGCAGAGAAAAGACTGGTCATGCATGTCGAGCTGCCGATCCTGGGCGACCATAGAATTATGGGTACCGATGCCATCGAATCGATGGGGCACACGGTAACCTTCGGCAACAATGTCAGCATCAACCTGGAGCCAGACACGCGCCAGGAGACCGAGCGACTGTTCCACGCCCTAGGCGAGGGCGGGAAGGTCACGATGCCTCTGCAGGACATGTTCTGGGGGGCTTACTTCGGTACCTTGACCGACAAGTTCGGCGTGCAGTGGATGTTCAACTGCAGCGAGCCGAAGCGCTAAGTCGTCGCGCTGGCAATCATGTTTTCGAGGCGACTTGCTGCGCGTCGCATGAAGTAGGGCACCACGCTTGCCGTCGAGACCGGGTCGCTCTACACGTCAGTCATGAAAGAGCTCATCGGTCGCCTGGTCCAGCAAGCAAATCTCTCCGAGCAACAAGCCACCAAGGTGGCCGACGTCGTGCGCGGTTTTCTAGCAGACAAGCTGCCCGCGCCGATTCGCGGTACCGTCGAAGGTATGCTCACGGGCGAGAACGTCGATTCGGCGGCGGATAAAGCCAAGGGGCTGCTGGGCAAGCTCTTTTGAAACATGTGCCGCTGAGCTCCACCGACAGCGCCGAGCCCTGACCTGCGCCAACGTGCCGACGCAGGCGATGTGCCAGGAGCTAGCCGATGCAGGCGGCCAATTGCGACCTCCGCGTGAGCCCGAGCTCCGGCGAGAAGCGGGACCGCCAGGGTAAGCCGTTTCGAGTGGGTTGCCGGCTCGTTGGGTGCAGGTCGCGCCCGCGCCGCGCTGCCAACGCAAATTACCACGCTCCGTACCCCGTGTGTCGCCACGAGACCTCGCTAGGTTCCTGTTCGTCGCACCAAGCGGCACTCGAATGGAGGTGAGTCGTGGAGAACAAGTATGAAGCAGCGCTGCGTATCTCCGAACGCGTCACGTGGAACCTCAACGATGTCCTGCCCGAGGACGCGAAGCTCGACTTCGGTCAGCCGTTCCTGCCCGAAGCGCTCGTTGGCGCCCGCGGTCTCGAGTTCTTATCGGACCCGGAGCGAAGGACCCTGAATCAAATCCGCGCCCACGGCTATCTGTGTGCGTTTGGGCTGATCGAGGAATTCATCCTGCCGTTCGTGCTGGAGCGTCTACAGGCCCGAGTCGACGGCGAGATGAGCGAAACGCGAGCGCTGCTTGCGTTCGCTGGCGAGGAGGCCAAGCACATCGAGCTCTTTCGGCGGTTCCGACGGGTGTTCGAGCGTGGCTTCGCGCACCGCTGCGAGGTCATTGGACCCGCGAGCGCGATCCGGGAGCACGTGCTCGGTCATAGCCAGCTCGGGGTGGGGTTGCTCGTGCTGCATATCGAATGGCTCACTCAGCACCACTACCTTGCGATGGTTCGCAACGAGGGCGGGCTGGAGCCGAGCTTTCGCAAGCTCCTGCACGAACACTGGGTCGAAGAGTGTCAGCACGCTCGAATCGACGGCTGGATCGTGGAGGCGGTGGCTGCCGCAGCATCCGAAGAGGAACGCGCGCGAGCATTCGCCGACTACGTGAAGCTGCTGAGCTTCCTCGACCAGGGGCTTTCGCAACAGGTGGACCTGGACCTCGACGCATTCGAGCGCGCCGCGCGCCCCCTCCGCGCGGAGGAGCGGGTGCAGTTCCGGGCCGCACAGTGGCAGTCGCAACGCCGCACGTTTCTAGGCCTTGGGGTCGCTCATCCGCGCCTGCGCGCGGCCGCGGAGAACGTTCATGCAGCGAGCGGCGGGGTGTTGAACGAGCTCGGCCGGATGTACGCCTGAGCCGCGGCGACACGGCTTCGCTGGGGCTCGATCTGCGGAGTCCCGCCGCCGTGTCGCTCAGCTGCCTATGGGTGTTCGCTACCCGGCGGGAGGTCCGCGGACCAGATTTTCGCGTAGGCCACGCCTTGTTGATCGTGGGCTTCCCGCACGGTGCCGGCGTCGGGCGCCTCATATACGCAGATCGCCCGCAAGCGATCCTTGGACCTGTAGCTGGTCAGGCGCCTGATTCCGCGCAGCTCGAGGCAGGGACCGGCGCGGCGCGCAAGCTCCGCCATCTGCTCGTCCGTGACGGGGATCTCGTACAGGCGTTCTACGATGACTAGCTCCATGTGGCGGCAGCTCCTTATTGTGATGCCTGCGACGCATCCGCGGTGGTCGTTGTCTCTTCAATCAGTCGTCGCGCCTCGTAAGAGAGCGTGCCACGCGCTTCACAGTCTGCCAGTACGGCTTCGGCCTCGACGTAGCTCTGGTCGTCGGACATGAGCAGCGCAGTGGCCATCAGCTCACAGGCCGCGATCGCGGCCTCGCTCCACGCCTCCACGGCCAGGGCCGACTCGAGAGCGCTGCGGGCGAGCCCAAGTGCCGCTTCTGCGCTCCCACTCAGTCGCTCACGATGCGCCCAGCGATTGGCGACCCAGGCTCGGCGGCGCTTGTCGTCCAGGCGGCCGAGCTGCGTGAGCGCTTTTTCGAGACCAACGCGCGCCAGGCCCAGATCTTCCTCCGCCAGTGAGAGCCCAGCCGCCGCCAGCGCGCCTTCGCCGCCTTCGCGCATTTTCGAGGAGAGGCTCAGTAGCGTCTGCGCTGCCGCGCTCGAGGCCTGCGGCTGGTGCGACACGTGCTCCAGCTGCAAGAGCATCAGCAACGCGGATGCCTCCTGCAAGAGGTTGTGACTCATGCGAGCCAGTAGTTGGGCGTCGGTGGCGTCGCGCCTTGCCTCGGAGATCCGCCCAGCGTGAAAATGCAGCAGACCGCGAGCTAGGACTAGCTCCGTGGGCTCCGGGACCGACTTGTCTACCTGGGCGAGGGCTTCAGCCTCGTGTACGAGGGCCTGAGCGTCGGGAAGCTGCTTTTCCATGAGCGCAAGACACAGCGCCATCAATGAGCTCGCGCGCGTGCGTTGCGCAGCATCGCCAGCGCCCGCCGCGTGCCAGGCTTGCCGTGCCAGGCCGTAGCCCTCGTGGGAGGCACCCGCTTCCCAGCGTAAGTGCGAGGCCGCGTGGAACGCCCGCCGCGCCTCTTCCGTGCGTCGCTGATCGAGGGCAGCCAGGCCGAGCTCGGTCAGCCGCGTCACGAAGCGAGCGGGCTCGGCGGGTCGTCGCACCTGCGCCAGAACCAGCAGTGCCCCGAGCTCCACACTCGAAGCGACCTCAGGCTCCAGGCGCGGTAAAAGCTCGAGTGAGCGGTCCGCGAGCTCCCCGGCTTCACGTACGGCTCCGAGCGCAGCAGCGTCGAGCGCGCCATCAATCAAGGCACGCGCCGCGAGGTCGGGTCGGTCGGCGCGGCTAGCGTGATAGGCGATGGTCGAGGTGCGGCTCGCGCCCTGTGGCTTCTTGCTCAGCACCTCGGCGGCAGTGCGATGCATGGCGGCCCGGCGCAAAGCCGACACGTTCTCGTAGACCACGCGCTGGATGAGCGAATGAGCCATGGCGAAGCTGTCGCTGCCATTCAGCGCGGGCTCCAGCCGCACCAGCCCGTAGCGCGCTGCAGTTTCGAACGCTCCCACGAAATCCACGACCTCCTCGCAACACGCGTCCTGGAGGGCCGCAATGGGCCCCCACTCCATGACCGCCGCCCAGCGGACCAGCGCGCGCGTGGAAGCTGGCAGACCCGACAGGCGCGTGAGCACGAGATCGGCCAGTGTTCGCGGCACCGCACCTTCCACTAGATTCGAACGTGCCATTTCCAGCGCCA
>DASQDA010000135.1:0-5450 GCA_035634435.1 Polyangiaceae bacterium | reverse complement strand
GGCGCGAAGCGTCCTCACGCGAGACGCCTGAGGCCGAACCCATCTCAGACTGGAACGTGCGGCGCCACGCGGAGGCGGGCGGTCGTCATGAAAGCGGAAATTGGTGCGCGCGTGAGAAGTGGTGAGCCGCCGTGCTGCGCCGCGCAGAGTCACACGCGTGCGTTGTCAATTGCACGACATGTGCGTGCAGGTCGAGCAACGGGACGACTCGTGCAATGGGGTGTGCTAGCGACCGAGCTGCGGGCTCCGAGGTCGCGCTGCCGAGCGCACGCATGCGGCGAGAGTGGCTGCATGAGAGGGCGCATGGACAGCTTGCGTGCCGATGCCGCCGCTGACACCAGTGGTACGTTTCTTGTGTGTAGTGGCAGCAACATGCCGAGAGTGCACCTCGAGAGTCGCTGGTTGCTCACGTGCATTGCCCTGATGCCGCTCGCCTGCGCGGTTGCAGCGGATCCGATATCGCACTCCTATGAAGTAGAAGGTGCTGTTGGTGGTCACGGTGGCGGCGGTGCCCGCGGCGGTAGCGCCGGGTCCGGCGGCCTTGCCTCCGGCGGTACCGAACAACTCAGCGCGGGTGGCTATAGTGGCGGCGACGTGAGCGGCGCGGGCATGGGTAACGCGGGTGTGAGTGGCGCCAGTGTGGGTGGTGCGGGCATGAGTGGCTCCGGCGGTACGGGCGCTGCTGGCGGGCTGCCGCACGGCTCCGTGGGAGGCGGCAGCCCCTCGAGTGGCGGCGCAGGCGGAGCCGTGCCGCAGCCGCAAGGCGGTGCCGTAGCGCAGCCGCAAGGCGGAGCCGGAGCCAGCCCTCAAGCAGGACGCGGCGGCCTGAGCGCCCAAGCTGGCGGTTCGGCAGCTGGCACTGGCGGTTCGGCAGCTGGCACTGCCGGCGGCAGCACTGCTGGAGCGGCAGGAATGGCCGGCGCGGCGGGCGGCGACGACTGTGCCGGTCACGCCGCATGTCTGCGGCACCGCTACAGCTTCGACGACACCGGCAGCACCGTGAGCGATTCAGCGGGGGCCGCGGCAGGTAAGCTCGTCAATGGCAGCCAGACGCTCGGCTCGGCACGGCTCGCGGGCGGCACCAGCGATCAGTACGTGCAGCTACCGACGGGCATGCTCTCGCGACTGTCGAACGCTACCGTGGAAGCGTGGGTCCTTTGGCGGGGCGGAGCGGCGTGGCAGCGCATCTTTGATTTCGGAGACAACGACGCGCAAAGCGTGGGTCTGCAGGGCAGGTCGGGGCTTTCGTATCTGTTCTTGACGCCTCAGGCGAGCAGCGGGCGATTGCGCGTCGCTTACAGCAATGGTCGAGCAGGAGGGCAGGTGTTCGTCGACGGCAGCACGGTGTTGCCGACCGGCAGCGTCACGCACGTGGCGGTGGTGGTGAGCGCGACGGCTTCGCGGCTTTCCCTCTACATGAACGGCGCCCCGGTGGCACAGACCACGCTCACGTCGCCGCTCTCCGCCGTGCGGGATGTGAACGCCTGGCTCGGTCGATCCCAGTATCAAGCGGATCCGGAGCTCGCCGGTGAGCTGCACGAGCTCAGGATTTACGGCAGCGCCCGGACGAGCGCTCAGCTGCGCGCGAGCTACGACAAAGGGCCGAACACGGCTCCGAGCCAGTAGGCGCGCGCGCCTTCTTGCCGTTGCCGCAGCGTTCGCACCGCGTGTCGCAGCGCCTCGTGGCACGAACGCTACAGTCTGCGCCACTGGGGCGCATCTGCGAGCCGTACTTGCAGGTATCCGCTGATCCTGGGCTGCACCTTTGCAGGGCGCACGGCTCTCGCGCATGCTGGTGGCCATGGGCTCAGAGGCTCAGTGGTGCTCCTCCCATGTCTGAGCCGAACGAGTCGCTCGAGGACAGCGAGGACCGCTTTCGTTTTCTCAGCGGGCTTGGGGAAGCCACACGGGAGCTTGCCGACCCGGAGCGCGTGCTGGAAGTGGTGGCCGAGCGACTGGGCAGCCATCTGCGTGCCTCGCGCTGCGCCTACGCCGAAGTGGAACCCGACGCCGATAGCTTCACTATCCGCCACGACTATACCAACGGCTGCACGAGCGCGACGGGTCGCTACCACCTGTCACTATTCGGCCCTCGCGCGGCTTCGGATCAGCACGCCGGCCGCACGCTCATCGTGTGCGACGTGGACCAGGAGCTCGAGCCCGAGGAAGGCGCGATTACGTTCAATGCGATTGGCATCAAGGCGCTGGTCTGCTGCCCGCTGATTCGCTCCGGGCGTCTGGTTGCCATGATGGCGGTCCACCAGACCTGGCCGCGTCGCTGGAGCGCGCACGAGGTGGCGCTCGTGGAAGCCGTCGTCGAGAGGTCGTGGGCATACATCGAGCGAGCGCGCGCGCTTCGCGATCTCGCCGCCAGCGAAGCGCGCTTTCGTCAACTCGCCGACGCGATGCCGCAAATCGTCTGGGCTGCGCGGCCCGACGGTGTTCTCGACTACTATAACCGCCGCTGGTTCGAGTACATCGGCGTAGCGCCGAGCGACCAGGCAAACGCCGCCTGGGACCGTCACGTGCACGGCGGCGACGCGGAGCGGGTGCACCGCGCTTGGGCGCGAGCGCTCGCCACCGGTGACGAATACGTCGCCGAGTTCCGCCTGCGCCGCGCTGACGGACAGTTCCGCTGGTTTCTGGTACGCGCGCTGCCGATCCGCGATGAACAGCAAGAGCTCTCGCGCTGGTTCGGCACGTGCACCGATATCGACGATAAAAAGCGCGCTGACGAAGCCTTCCACCGCAGCCGCGAGCAGCTGGAGCTGGTCGTGAAGAGTGCCAACGTCGGCATCTGGTACTCGATTTTGCCCTCGGGTGAGCTCATCTGGGACGACAAAATGAAGGAGCATTTTCACCTGCCGAGCGACGCGCAAATCGACCTCCAGGTGTTCTATCGAGGCCTTCATCCCGAGGATCGGGAACGCACACGCTTGGCCATCGAGACCAGCATCATGCGGCGGGTTCCCTACGAGATCGACTACCGTACGGTGTCGCCGGACGGTCTACACGTGAAATGGATTCACGCGAGCGGTCGTGTGCTCGAGGACCCCGCCGGGACACCGGCGCGCTTCGACGGCATCACGATTGACGTGACGCAGCGCATGCAGGCGGAGATTGCGCTCCGCGAAAGTGAGCTGCGCTTTCGCAGCATGTCGGACAACGCCCCCGTGATCATCTGGGTGACGCATGCAGACGGTCACTGCGAGTACCTGAATCGCCGCTGGTACGAGTTCACGGGCGAGACATCGCAGCCGAGCGGTGACTTCAGCCGTCTCAGCGCGCTGCATCCGGACGACGTGGAGCGTGCACGCGAAGCGTTCGTGAGTGCGAACGAAGCCCAGGCCGCCTTCAAGATCGAGTATCGACTGCGTCGCAAGGACGGCGCTTATCGCTGGTGTGTGGACGCCGCGAGCCCCAGACTGGGGCCGCACGGCGAGTTCCTCGGCTACATCGGCTCGGTGATCGACATCACCGACCGCGCTGTCGCCGAGCAAGAGCGGGCGGCACTGCTCGAGAGCGAGCGAGCTGCCCGTATCGAGGCCGAACGGGCGAGCCGCATGAAGGACGAGTTCCTCGCCACCCTGAGCCACGAGCTGCGCACGCCGCTGAACGCCGTGCTGGGCTGGGCGCAAATGCTCAAGCCGCGAACCTCACGTCCTGAAGAGCTGGAGAAGGGTCTGGCCGTGATTGCGCGCAACGCGCGGGCCCAGAACCAGATCATCGAGGATCTGCTCGACATGAGCCGCATCGTCTCTGGCAAGGTGCGGCTCGATGTGCAGCACGTGGGCGTTGCTGGCCTCGTGCGATCCACGCTGGAGACGGTGAAGCCCGCCGCCGACGCCAAAGGCATCCGCCTGGTCACGAACGTGGACCAGCTACCTGAGCTCTTCATTCGCGGTGATGGTAATCGCTTGCATCAGGTGCTGTGGAACCTGCTCAGTAACGCGGTCAAGTTCACGCCGCGAGGGGGCCGAGTGGAGGTGCGGATCGAGTGGCTGGAGGGCGCCCAGCTCGACATCAGCGTCACGGATTCCGGCGAAGGCATCGCCGCAGAGTTCTTACCCTACGTGTTCGACCGCTTTCGACAGGCCGACGCGTCGACCACGCGCCGGCATGGGGGGCTTGGGCTGGGGTTGGCCATCGTCAAGCAGCTGGTAGAGCTGCACGGAGGAGCCATCGCGGTGAAGAGCGCCGGCCAAAATCAAGGAGCTACATTCCGCATTGCGCTTCCGCTCCCGCCTGCTCAACCGGCGCTGACGGACCGCGACCAGATTGGCGCACGCCGTACGGCGAGTGGCCGGGAGCTCGTCACGCCTGGGGCCGTCGACCTCCGTGGTTTGACCGTGCTCGTGGTGGACGACGAAGCCGACGCACGTGCGCTCGTCGAGCGCATCCTCGTGGAGGGCGCCGCGCGCGTGACCACCGCTGCGTCGGCCGATGAAGCCTGGCAGCTCTTGTCAGCGGGCACGTTCGACCTCCTGATCAGTGACATCGGGATGCCCCAGCAGGACGGCTATTCACTGATTCGTCACGTGCGAGCTCAGGAGCGGGCGTACCAAAGCATTCCAGCGATCGCGCTGACGGCCTACGCGCGCGATGAAGACCGATTGCGGGCCCTGCGCGAGGGTTACCAGATACATCTGGTAAAACCCGTGGAGCCGGCTGAGCTACTGAGCGTCGTTGCAAGCCTCGCAGGTGACAAGCGACGCCTCGACCACGCTCGTTAGCCGCAGTTGCTAGCTTCGCGAGCCGAAGCTTGCCTTCAGCGCGAAGTAGGCGGCGCCCGCACCCAGACCAAACATGCCTATCGTTGCAAGCTGGCGGGCATTTGCGTTTTGGCCCGTTCGCAGCTGGGTGGCGCCCGGGGGTCGCGTCAGCGGAGCAGTGCTGGCATCGAACTCGTGCGGAAGCGCTTGCCCCTTGCGCACCAGCGCCGTGTGAAACGAGACGGCGTAAACCACGGCTTCTTCTGTGACACGCACCTTGCCCCAGGCGGGGCGCAGCACGAACTGCTCCAGCGGCTCGAGCATGGCCGGCAGGGCTGCTCCCTGCGTCAGCGTCTTGGAGAAGTTCCACGTGAGCTGCGCGCTCTCGCTCGCAAGCTTGGCGTTGATGACGTCCGTGATGCGGTTGTCGATCAGCGTTGGAACGGAGGAGAAGTCGGCGTGCTCCAGCGTGACTCGGAATACGAGTGTGTCGCCCTCCGCGCTACGTCCGATGGAAGGGAGCAACAGCAGCGTCAGCGAGTTCAAGCTGACGGGCACATCGACGCCGAGCACCGGCCAGTGCACCCGCGCCTTGCAGTGGACGCGCAGCCCCAGCTCGGACACCAAGCGCACCTCACCCAGATCACTGAGGGAGAGCGAATGGTCGGAGCCGGGCTCGCCCAGATGAATGGTGAGCGGAAAGGCCTGTGCGAGAAGACGCGCCAAGTCGTCGCGAGA
>DASQDA010000134.1:0-2558 GCA_035634435.1 Polyangiaceae bacterium | reverse complement strand
TGGAATGGCTTTTGTCCTTTCCCCTGCCATCTCGTCCTCGCTTCACCAATGAAGCGTCGGGCGAGCGACATTACCACGCAGTCCGACGCGCGCTGCGCGACAATCCCCCTGCTGGCGAATGTCGCACAACGTAGCCTGGGGTATGCTGACCGGGGTCGCATCTCGGCAACGCCGAGCGCGGCGTCCCGGCGGCGCGCGGCGCACTAAGGAGAGCTCATGGATCTCGGACTTCGCGGAAAACGCACTCTCGTCACTGGCTCGACCGCCGGTATCGGCTTCGCCTCGGCGCTGCTGTTCGCGCGCGAAGGGGCGGAGGTCTTCGTCAACGGTCGCACCACCGAACGCGTGGAGCAGGCCGTCGCCCGCTTGCTGCAGGCCGAGCCGGCGGCGATCGTCCATGGAATCGCCGCGGACGTCTCCAGCGCTGCCGGCGTGCAGACGTTGATCGACGCTGCGCCAGAGCTAGACGTGCTGGTCAACAACGCGGGCATTTTTCAACCGCAGCCGTTCGAAGACATCACGGACGCCTCGTGGATGATGTTCTTCGAGACCAACGTCATGAGTGGAGTACGCCTGGCGCGGCACCATTTCCCGCGAATGATGGCGCGCGGCTGGGGTCGCATCGTCTTCGTTTCGAGTGAGTCGGCGCTGCAGATCCCCACGGAGATGATCCACTACGGCATGACCAAGACGGCGCAGCTTGCCGTTGCTCGTGGTCTGGCCGAACGCACACGCGGCAGCGGCGTCACCGTGAACAGCGTGCTGCCCGGGCCCACGCTGTCGGAGGGTGTCGGCACGTTCGTCAAGGAGCTCGCCGCCCAGCAGAACCTCACGGAAGCGGAAATGGAACGTCAGTTCTTCACCAGCGCGCGCCCGAGCTCGCTGCTGCAGCGCTTCATCGACCCCCGCGAGGTCGCCCAGATGATCGCCTACGTGTCGAGCGCGGCCGCCAGCGCCACGAACGGGGCCGCCCTACGCGTGGACGGCGGCGTGCTGCGCTCCGTCGCCTGAGCGGCCCGCACCCGCAACGCGCGCGCGCCCAGGGGTGGTTCCACGGGTGGGGCTCGCAAGGTGCTGGCCATCGGGGCGAAACGCCGTTGGGTAAACTCGAGTAGCTGCGGTCACCAGGCGAAGCGCTCCAGGAGCATATCGGGGGTAACCTCCGCTGCTCTGAACGCTGCCCCGAGCGCTGCGCAACCGGGCGCAGTGCCGAGCGCAACTGCGTGGCCGCCGGTTTGCGTGATCAGCACCGAGGCGATACGAGCGGCACGCGCACCTTGGATGTCCGTTTCAAGCAGATCTCCAATCGCCACCAGACGAGATGTCGGCACCTGGGCGAGGTGTCTCCGCGCGGCCTCGTAGATGGGCGCATGCGGCTTGCCGTACAGAAAAACGCGACCCCCGAGCTGCGTATACGCCCTTGCCACCGCGCCGGGACCCAGGGTCAACCCTGCGGCGCCAGGGATCACGCGGTCTGGGTTCGTGCACACGAGTGGCAGCCCTCGAGCCGCCGCCGGAGCAAGCAGCCGACGCACGCGCGCAAGCCCAGCGTCGTCCGCGACGCCTCCGGTTGCGACGACCAGGTCCGCGTTCGCGAGCTCGTCCACGAAGCTCAGCCCCAGCTCGAAAAGCCAGGGCACGAACGCGCGATCCCCGAAGTGCCAGCAACGCGGCTGCTCGGGAAGCAACCCGAACACGCCAGCATCCCGCGCAATCAGCGCGTCGCGGGTGACATCGCCCGACGAGACCACCGCCCGGTAGAGCTCAGGTCCGATGCCCATTTCGGACAGCATGTCGGCGACGCGCGCCCCCGTTCGGGACGAGTTAGTGACGAAGACCACGGGTCGACCCGCAGATGCCAGGGCACGAAGTGCGTCCGACGCGCCCGGAAACGGGCGGACGCCATCGTGAATGACGCCCCATAGGTCCACTAGAAACGCATCGTACTGCGGAGCTATCGCGCGAAGACCGCACAGGACAGGGGGAACGCTCGAAGTCATCGGCGCGGTCGGCATGGGTCGAGGTGCACTAGCGCAGCGCTGTGCAGGGGGCCCGCGTGACATGTCTATCCGTCTGTCCCGAGCCGCCCGCTATGGCCTGCCATCAAGCGGAAATTTCCACCCTGCCACAGGGCTATCACTCAATTGCCTGACACCGATGACCCACCTTCGCCAATTGGCCCCCTCCTACTGAAGTACCCGGTCACCTTCTCGGAGGCGCCGTCACAGTCGCGTGGGCCGTGCTGGCCGTCGTCGCTGCGTCGTCATCAGCCCGCGCAGGGATCGACTCACACGCATCGCCGCGCCTCCCTCCCCGATCGTGCCCGCGGCCCCAGTCAAGGAGCTCTCAGTGAATACCCCTATTTCGTTACGACTGTCTCTCTCCCTCGGTTTCGGTTTGTTGGCATCCGGCTGCGGGAGCGACGACGCGACGGGCGGAACCGGTGGCATGGATCAGACAGCGGGCGCCGGCGCCCGCATCGCGACAGGAGGCACGAATAGCGCTGGTTCAAAGACCAACGGCGGCTCCACCGCGAACGGCGGCTCCACCGCGAACGG
>DASQDA010000133.1:0-1665 GCA_035634435.1 Polyangiaceae bacterium | reverse complement strand
TTTGCGAGCAGCGCCGGAAGCGCTGCGCGAGCGGGATGCGCTTGCACCAGCCGACTCCGTGACGTTTTCCGGTTCGGCGGCCTTGCTTCGCTTGCGGGAGCCAGCCGCGGCGCCGGCACTTCGGCGCTTGGGGGCCTCCTCGACGACGCTATCGCGGCTGACGAACTTGTTGAAGCGGCTCTCACCGCCGCGGCCCGTCTCCTCCTGATAGACGAAGGCGAGCTTATTCTTCTCGAAGGTCTCGAAGAACTCGTCCCAGGGGATCTCTTCGAGGCTCTGTTCGCCACTGAAGCCAGGGAAGTCGATGCGTAGAATTCCGCCCTTGCCTCGGTGTGTTCGCTTCACGACCGACGGTCGTCCGTCTCGCGCCTCTGCCCACGCCCGGACCTCTTCCGGATCTATCGTGACGCGCGAGCTACCACTGCTGATGCTTTTACTTGCGGCCAATGGAACCTCCGCACTGCAGCCTGCACCTTGCATGCCAGTGTGGCGCGTGAAGGTTCGCGCCATTGCTGGCAGCTGTCGTGCGCCAACACGCGCTTCGCGGCTCGCGTGCTGCATGCGTACCGCGGTTTGCGAGCGCGGTGCGCAGCAGGCTCGACGCGAGCCTTCCCGGGCGGCATTGACGGACGCGCGTCGCCGTTTGCGCAACCCGCACCGGAGCGATGAGCGATGAACGAGCGGCGGATTCCTGTCGCTGGCCGACGAGCTCACGCCGTCCGCGCGCGCAGACCGGGCGCGAACGGGTGCACACGGTGCCTCGGCGAGAGCGTCCGAGCAGTACGCTCGATTGGCGTGCAGGACCGTCCGCCTCGCGCCGCGCTCGCAAGGCGACCGCTCTGTTCAACGACCGACTTCACGGCAGATCTGTCACAGGCAAATCTGCCGCGTTACTGCCAAGTAGCGGCACTCGAGCCGAAGCTTTCGCGTGCTAACACAGGGCCCTGTGCGGCCGTACCCGGCTCGTTGCTGACGCCCAGGCGCTCGAAGAAGCCTTTGGAATTGCCCAGGCTCCGGAGCTCGACCCCAGCTGGAACCTCGCGCCCTCCGAGCGCATCGCGGTGATTCGCACCCCCGGTGAGCTCGAGCAGCTCGTGTTCGGATGGATCCCGAGCTTTGCGCCCGAGCCGAAAATTCGCTGGATCAATGCGCGTGCGGAGACCGTGCACAAGCAGAGCGCGTTTCGCGAGGCATTCCGTAAGCGCCGTTGTCTCGTCGTGGTTGACGCGTTCTACGAGTGGCGCGCAGAGGCCAAAGACCAACCCAAGCAACCCTTCATGACGGCACTTGCCAGTGGCAAGCCCTTTGCGCTCGCCGGCATCTGGGAGCGCTGGACCTCGCGCAAGACGGGTGAGGTGGTCGACAGCTGCGCCATCATCACCGAGCCCGCCCGCCCTCCGCTCGACGCCATCCACGATCGGCAGCCGGTCATCCTCGCTCCGAGCGACTACGCTGCCTGGCTCGACCCAGCCAGCAAGGACCCCGAGCGCCTATTGACGGGCGCCCGGAGCGACGAGCTCGTCGTCACGGCAGTGAGCTCCGCGGTGAACAACGCGCGCAACAAGGGTCCGGACTGCAACGAGCCAGCGGCGTGAGCTAGCGGGACTCAGTTCCCAGCCCCCCTATGCCGCCGCCTGCCCCGCCTTCGGCCTCGCCGCAACAAGC
>DASQDA010000132.1:0-9567 GCA_035634435.1 Polyangiaceae bacterium | reverse complement strand
TGTTGGCGACGCCGCAGCCGGTGTCGTCGTGTGCATGGATTCCGAGGAGCGCCCCCGGCACGCTCCGCAGCACCTCCGTCACCAGCGCTTGAACGTCCCAGGGCAGGCTCCCGCCATTGGTGTCGCAGAGCGCGAGCACGTGCGCGCCCCCGCGCAGAGCGGCACGCAGCGTCTCGAGCGCGTAAGCCGCGTCAGCGCGGTAACCGTCGAAGAAGTGCTCGGCGTCGTAGACGACGGTCCTGCCCGCGTCGCGCAAGAATGCGACCGACTCCTCGATCATCACCAGGTTCTGCTCGAGACTGGTGCGCAGCACCTCCGTGACGTGCAGCGTCGACGACTTGCCGAAGATGGTGCACACGGGAGTCTGAGCGGCAACCAACGCCTGAAGATTGGGATCGTCCTCTGGTGCCAGACCCGCGCGCCGCGTGGAGCCGAACGCCGCGATCTTCGCGTGCTTCCAGTCGAGGTCGCGAGCGCGCGCGAAGAACTCGACGTCCTTGGGGTTCGAGCCAGGCCAGCCCCCCTCGATGTACGTCACACCGAAGGCGTCCAGACGCTGCGCAATGCGCAGCTTGTCGTCCAGGGTGTAAGAGATGCCCTCGCCCTGCGAGCCGTCACGCAGCGTGGTGTCGTAGGTTTCAACGAAGCAAGATTGGTCGGTCGTCATGGTCGAACCCGGATGAACGGGGGGCGCGGGCGCCGCCCGAGAAAGGCTATTCGGCTGCGCCGGGCGTCGCTTCGAGGAGCCCGAGGCTGCCTTCCGCGGGCAGCGGCCGCTCGTGGGAGCCGAGAGCAGCCAGCAGTCGGTTGAGCGCGCTCAGGTAAGCTTTCGTGCTCGCCACCACCACGTCCGTGTCCGCGGCGTGGCCGTGGAAGATGGCGTTGCCACCGGCACCATGCTGCGGATT
This sequence comes from Polyangiaceae bacterium, assembly GCA_035634435.1. Lineage (GTDB taxonomy): Bacteria > Myxococcota_A > Polyangia > Polyangiales > Polyangiaceae > PMG-095. Next base: position 8,659 of record DASQDA010000132.1, on the reverse strand, counting down.
GACGCGCCCGTCGCTGGCGCTCGACGCCCGCACGCGGACGCTAGCGTGGCCGAGCGCGTCGATGCCTTCCGTGACCGCGCTGATGTTGTACTCGAGCAGCTCGCCGGGGGCCTCGACGAGGTCGTCGATGGCCTTGAACGCCGCGTGCACGGGGCCTGTGCCGACGGCTGCGCGCGTCGCCAGCTGACCGTCGGGGCAACGCAAGCGAACGGTTGCGGTGGGCATTCCGTTCGAACCACAGGTGACCTGGACGGCATCCAGCGAGAAGTACTCGCGCCCGCGACCCAGCTCGGAGGCGGCTAGCGCCTCGAGGTCGGCATCGGTGATGCTCTTCTTCTTGTCCGCCAGCAGATTGAAGCTCTGGAACGCGGCGGCTAGGGCTAAGCCGACCAGAGGATGCCCCAGCTCGCGCAGCCGCACGGCGAAGGCGTGGCGCCCCGAATGCTTGCCCAGCACCAGCAGCGTCTTGCTGGCACCCACCGTCTCGGGCCGCATGATCTCGTAGGTTTCCTGATGCTTCAGCATCCCGTCCTGGTGAATGCCGGACTCGTGCGCGAAGGCATTGGCTCCCACCACCGCCTTGTTTGGCTGAACGATCATGCCCGTCCGCAGGCTCACCAGCTTGCTCGTCCGCACCAGCTGGGTCGCATCGATGCCCGTGCGCAAGCCGAACAGCGCCTGGCGGGTACGCAGCGTCATCACCACCTCCTCGAGGGAGGTATTGCCGGCGCGCTCGCCGATGCCGTTCATCGTCACCTCGGCCTGCCGAGCTCCAGCGCGAATGCCGGCGAGCGCGTTGGCGGTAGCCAGGCCGAGATCGTCGTGACAGTGAACGGAGACGATGGCCTTCTCGATGCCGCGGACGTTCTTGAAGATGCCCGCGATCAAGGCGCCGAACTCCTCCGGTACCGTGTAGCCGACGGTGTCGGGGATGTTGAGCGTGGTGGCGCCGGCGCCAATGGCGGCCTCCAGCACCTCGTACAAGAACTCTGGCTCGGTTCGCCCAGCGTCCTCGGGGCTGAACTCCACGTCTTCGCACAGGCTGCGGGCAAAGCCCACCATCCGGCGCGTGCGCTCGACCACGTCTGCCTTGCTCATGCGCAGCTTGTGCTCGCGGTGGATCGGGCTCGTGGCGAGAAAGGTGTGAATGCGGGGATACTTCGCCACCTTGATGGCATCGTAGGCCGTCTGGATGTCCTTTTCGGTGGCCCGCGCCAGGCCGCAGATGATGGGCGGCTCGCTCTGCGGCCTTCCCGGCTGCGCTTCGCCGCCAACGGTCCTGGCGATCTCGCCGACCGCCGCGAAGTCGTCCGGCGACGCGCAAGGAAAACCAGCCTCGATCACGTCCACACCGAGCCGTGCTAGCGCGCGCGCAACCTCGAGCTTCTCTTCGGACGTAAGGGTGGCGCCGGGCGATTGCTCGCCGTCGCGCAGCGTCGTGTCGAAGATGCGAACGTAGTCGGGCGGGGGGCTTTGAATCATGGCACTGTCTCCAGTTGGTCTCCTGCGAACGCTTGTCAGGTTAGGCGGCGGTGATCCCGCGCAGGGCAGGGGGTTGTTGCGCCGAGCTCGCCGCGTCGCCCTTGGGGCCACGCGTCATCGCGACGGTGCCGGTCTGAACCATTTCCGCGATCCCGAAGGGCTGCAGAATGGCTACCAGACCGTCGATCTTGTCCTGCGTGCCCGTGATCTCGACGATCAGCGTGTCGGGTCCTACGTCGACGGCGCGGGCGCGGAACACCTCGCACAGCTGCAGAACCTCGGCTCGCTTGTCGGGTCCCACCGTCACCTTGACGAGGGCCAGATCCCGCGAGACGGTCGGCTTCTTGGAGATCTCCTCGACTGACAGGACGTTGACCATCTTGTACAGATTCGCCTCGACGCGGAGCGCCATGTCGTCGTCGGCCTCGACGCGGAACGTCATGCGCGAGATGCCTACCTCGTGCGTGCGGCCGACATTCAGCGATTCGATGTTGTAGCCGCGGCGTCGGAAGAGCGACGCGATGCGATTGAGGACACCTGGGCGGTCTTCTACGTACGCTACGAAGGTGCGCAGAGTGACGGGGCTTTGGGGCAACATGGCTCAGTCTTCTCCAGTTTCGAATATGGGGTTGTGAGCAACACCCTCCGGCATCGGTCGCCGGATCATGGCGCCAAGATCGGCGCCGGCCGGCACCATCGGATAGACGCTGTCTTCCTGCTCGACGCGGAAATCGACCACGGTGGTCTCCTTGTTTTCGCGCGCGCGTTCCACGGCTGCCTGCACGTCTTCGCGGCGCGTCACGCGGATGCCCTTCAGATCATGAGCTTCGGCCAGCTTCACGAAATCAGGGCTCTTGATCGGCGTGGCGACGTAACGTCCGCCGTAGAAGAACTGCTGCCACTGGCGCACCATGCCGAGGTCGCCGTTGTTGATGACGGCGATGTTGACCTTGATGTTCTCCTGAGCACAGGTCGCCAGCTCGCAGGCGGTCATTTGAAAGCCGCCGTCGCCGGCCACCACCCAGATCTCGTCGTTGGGACAGGCCATGCGCGCCCCCATGGCAGCTGGCAGGGCAAACCCCATGGTTCCGAGGCCACCGGAGGTCAGCAGCTTCCGGGGGTGATCGTGCTTATAGTACTGTGCTTCCCACATCTGGTGTTGACCCACGTCCGTCACCACCAGCGCTTTGCCTTGCGTGTAGCGCCACAGATCGTGAATGACGTGAGCCGCGAAGAGCCGCCCCTCGTTGGGCATCTCTTTGATGTCACGCACCGCGCTGTCGCCCTTGAGCGCCTCGATGTGCGCAAGCCAGGCGCCGATATCCGGCGCTTGCACGTGAGGTACGAGCTGGCGCAGCGTCTCGCGCAAGTCGCCGAGCAACGCGAGATCGACCTTCACGTTCTTGTTGATCTCTGCCGGGTCGAGCTCCACGTGGATCTTCTTGGCGCCCTTGGCGTAGGTCTTCAGATTGCCGGTGACCCGATCGTCGAAGCGCATGCCCAAGGCGATGATGAGGTCGGCCTCCTGGATGGCAGTGTTGACCCACGACTCGCCATGCATGCCCATCATGCCCAGGCTGCGTTCGTGCGAAGCCGGAAAGCCTCCCAAACCGAGCAGCGTCAGGGCGACGGGGATGTTCGTGCGATGCACCAGCTCGAGTAGCAGCGCCGGGGCGTTGGCCTTGATCACCCCGTGTCCGCAGAACAGGATCGGCCGCTTGGCGGCGCGGATCATTTGCAGCGCTTGCTCGATCTCGGTTTGCAGCGGACTGCGCTCCGGGCGGTAGCCCGGCAGCCGCACGGGACTCGCCTCGTAGCGATATTCGGCGCTGGCATTCTGCGCGTCCTTGGTGATGTCGACCAGGACGGGACCGGGCCTGCCAGAGCTCGCGATGTAGAAAGCTTGGCGCAGGGTCGGCATGATGTCTTCCGCGCGCGTCACCAGAAAGTTGTGCTTGGTGATAGGCAAGGTGATGCCGGTGATGTCCACCTCCTGGAAGGCATCGCTGCCGATCACGGTGGAGGGGACCTGGCCAGTGATGCAGACGATGGGAATCGAGTCCATCATCGCATTGGCGATGCCCGTCACCAGGTTGGTCGCGCCCGGGCCCGAGGTGGCGACGCAAACCCCCACGCGGCCAGAAGCGCGCGCGTACCCATCCGCCATGTGAGCGGCGCACTGCTCGTGGCGCACGAGGATGTGCCGCAGACCCGGATATTGCGGCAGGGCATCGTAGGCCGGCATGATTGCGCCGCCCGGGTAACCGAAGACGACATCGACGCCTTCGTTGACCAGAGTGTCCCAGATGATCTGGGCACCCGTCAGGGTGCGCAGCTCCGAACGATTGGCTTCGGTGGGCGTCAGATTGGTCACGGATGCAGCCACGGTTGTCGTCTCCTGTGGGGGGTCATGATTCGAAATTGGAAGGGCTGAAAGCGAAAAGCCCCCGAACCTCTTGGGTGCGGGGGCCGAATCGTGTGGGGGTTGAATCCACTCAGGCGGCCGCCGCACCCGGGCTAATGGAAAGCCCGAGGACGAGGACCACACCAACGACGCCCACATCCACGCCATGCGCGAGCTTCATGCTGAGATTCTCAGCATGAGGACTCGACGGGCGGGTAGTGACGGGCATCGGGAGACCCAAGCTTTCCCCCCACATCGGTCGTAGTCAAGTTTCTTTTGCGCAACCACCGGCACGCAGGGGCCGACCCTGCTCGGATTTCGTAGCATTTTCGTTCAGCAGGAGCGGACGCGCCGGCGGCGACGGACGCTCATAATGGCGACTCTTCGTCCGCTACGGAGGGCGCGTCCTCCTTCGATAAGGGTTCGAGCCGGCGCAGCTCTTCCCAGCCGAACTCCTGCGTATTCGCGGTCAGCACCGGCAGCCCCGGACGCAGGCTGAACCAGGCGGTCGCGCGGCCAGGCCTGACGATGTGCAGACTCTGCGCCGGGTTGAGCGCTTGACCGATCAGAGCGACGCGCTCGCCGCTTGGTTTATCGGCCACGTCCAAAACGATCGCGACGTGGCCTGGGGCCCTGGCGTGCAGGAAAAAGTCTCCGGGAGCCAGCTCCTCGGGCTTGGGCACGCGGCGCGCGCGCTGGGCCAATGACGTGCTATTGGCCCACGCGAAGACGGCGTCCAAATAGCGACGAAACTCCGCGTAGTCGAGCTCCTTGGGCTTGTTCTTCACGGCCCAGAAAACGTTCGGTCCCGCCGACACGATGCGCTGGCCCTTCTCCCAGCGCGACAGCGGCATCGCCAGCTTGGTGGAGCCGCGGTAGCTGATGGCAGCCTTTTGTCCAAGCGACCACAGCCACTCGGCGTTCAAACGGATGATGACGTCGGGGCTCTGCTGCAGATCGGCGTTGCCGATATCGATGGCAACCACGCCGGCGACATAGTCGTTGTCGGCGGCATGCAGCAGGGCGCCGTCGAAGGTCGATACGGGGGTGTTCGGTGGCGCGATGGGCAGGCCCCGCAGCCAGTGACCGAACGACGCCGGCTCGACCTCCACGCGGGTGTAGCCCGGAGGTGGCGGGAAGCGGCTGGATAAATCCCCGTCGAGCTTCAACTTTTGACCAGCCTCGGCGCCCAGCCAAGCGTAGCGCTCGGCGTTCGGGGCGGGTGGCGGCTGGGGCGCGGCCCGCACAGAAGCAGAAGGCACGGGGTCTGCGACTCGCGTCGCCTCCGCCCTCGGAGCGGCTGAAGCTGCTGCCGGTGTGGGCTCGGGCGACGGCGGCGGGCTTTTGCGCGAGCACGCCAGGGCCCCCACAAGCGCGAGCGCGCACAGGGCTGCACGCGTCACCGTTCTTCGCTCAATCGGCAAACCCAGCACCCTCGTGCTCATACTACAATCGCAGGCTCCAGAGTGCCTGCTGCGGCGGGCACCGGCGAACGTGGCCGACTCCGACACTGACAAGCCCTCCAGCGCGGGCCCCACGGCCGAGCCGGCGTCGCGTCACCCAGGGCCTGGCGCGCGTCAACGGATACCGGTAAGGATTGGCGCCATGGGTCAGTCCGACAGACGTCAGGAACTCGAGCGCGTCCTCGCAAGCGCGACTGACAAGCCACATTTGATCCTCCTGTGGGGTCACCCGGATCCCGATGCCATCGGGAGCGCGATGGCACATAAGCGTCTTTGCGAGCGCATGGGAGTGTCGGCAACCATCGCGCACGTCCTGCCCGTCTCGCGTGCCGAGAACCGCGCGCTCGTCAAGTTGTTGAACGTGCCGATGGTCAAGGTGGCTGACGGCGTGGACCTGGAGCAATACGGCTATCTGTCGCTGGTCGATGCGAGCGCCAGCGAAGCCAGTATTCGCCTGCCCGAAGCCCTGCGGCTGCTCACCGTCGTCGATCACCATCGTCCGGCGGCCGTGCCGAAGGCGGAGTTCGTGGACATTCGACACGACGTCTGTTCCACGTGCACCATCTACGCCGACTACGCGGAGAAGGGGCTTTCTCCGCTGGGTGCCGACGGCAATGACGACTCGGCCGTCGCCACTGCCATGTTCTTCGGGATACAGACGGACACCGACGATTTCACGCTGGCCACGCCCGCTGACTTTCGCGCGGCCGCGTACATCAAGCCCTTCTGCGACGCGGAGACCCTCAGTCGCGTCGGCCGTCGCTCCCTGACCGCCGAATGCATGGAAGCAGTCGGTCGGGCGCTCTCCGACCTGGACGTGATTCGCGATTTCGCCATTGCCGGCGTTGGCCTGGTGTCTCCCAACAATCGCGACGCGATCCCCATTGCTGCTGACTTCATCCTGCGTCGCGAGGACATCGATACGGTGTTGGTCTACGGCATCGTCGATGATCGTATCGATGGCTCGATGCGCACGCGTCGCGCGAGCGTCGACCCCGCCACCTTCATGCAGGCCGCTTTCGGCGACGATAGCCAGGGTCGCCCCTTCGGCGGCGGCCGCGCCGATATGGGTGGCTTCCGCGTGCCTCGCGGCATGCTGTCCGAGGTCGACGACGAGCAGATGCTGTGGCGCCTGGTGCGTGAAACGGTCCACCGGCGGGTGGCTCGCGTGGTCCCGGAGCTCGATCGCAAGCGGGATCATCACCACGGCCGCAATAAATCGTCGGATTGAGCGTCGCTCACCGCCAGCGCGGCGCCCCTGCGGCCAGCTGCACGGAAGCCGCCAGTTAACGGCCAATTAGGGCGAAACTGCTCGCGACAGCGGACTACCCATCAGGGTATTTTTCCGGCCCGGCCGGCGGGTGGGAGCTAATTGCGCGTTGACTTCCCGTGGTCGTGCAAGCGATGCTTTCCCCCGAAGTCTTGGGTAGCGAACCGCCGCGACCGAGCGCGATGAGAGGGAATTTCGCATGCAGCTTGGGGCCGTGCTGATCGTCGACGAAAATACCGAGCTAACGAGCCGCCTTGCTGGCTCATTGGAGAGCAGCGGCTGGGAGGTGCGTGTCGCGCCAACCGGTAGCGAAGCTCGAGCCCTGCTGCGCGAGCAGAACTTCGCAGCGATGGTGCTGGACGTTGAACTGCCGGATACCGACGGGCTGGTGCTTCTGGAACAGCTCCGCGACGAAGGGAGTTGCCCCGTGGCGCTGCTGCTCGCGGCTCACCTCGACGTGCAGACCGCTGTCAGGGCTATCCGTGCCGGCGCTTACGACGTGCTGGAAAAGCCCCTCGACCCGGCTTTCCTCGATGAGCGGTTGCGCGCTGGTCTGACGGGACGCCATGGGTTCGCGCTCCGCGCGCGGCCGAACGGTAACGATGCGGCCTCGCAGATTTTTGGTGAGTGCGCCGCCATTCAGGCGGTTCGTGAGCAGGTGCGTGATGTTGCCCGCTTCCGCGATCTCTCGGTCGTCATCATCGGTGAGGTCGGCACTGGCAAGCAGCTGGTTGCCTCCGCTATCCACGCGTTGAGTGATCAGAGTGAACCATTCGTCGCCGTCAATTGCGCGGCCATCCCCGAGCAAATGTTCGAGAGTGAGCTGTTCGGAAGCGAGAGCTCGGGCGGTGAGGCTCAGCTCGGCATGCTGGAAACCGCGGCTGCCGGCACGGTGTTCCTGGACGAGATGGAAGAGCTGCCTCTGCTGCTCCAGCCGCAGCTCTTGCGCTTGCTGGAAGATAGAGTGCTGCGGCGCGGCGAAGGCGAGCGCGAGCGACCGTTTCGAGCGCGCGTCGTGTCCGCGGCACAGCGTCGGTGGAACGCCGGCGACGGCGCGGTCCACTCCGATCTCTATTTTCGCCTCTCCGGATTCACCATCCAGGTCCCGCCGCTGCGGGAACGCGGTGACGACATTGAGCTGCTCGCGAACAAGTTTCTGACCGATTTCGCCGCGCGCTATCCCGAGGCGTCGAACCGCTTCGCGCCGAATGCTCTCGAGCCACTCTACGCTTACGATTGGCCAGGCAACGTGCGGGAGCTGAAGACGGTCGTGCAGCAGGCGGCAGTGCTCACGCACGGCCCCCTGGTGGGCAGTGACGAGCTGTCTTCCATCCTGCGGGATCGGCGTACGGAGCGCGAGTTCACCTCGCCTCCCGGGTCGAACAGTCGCATGCGCGCAGCCACCCCGATTCCGCTCGGCGAGCCGTTGCGGGTCTTGGAGCGCCGCGTGATCGAGGAGGCCTGGCAGTCCTCGGGTCAGAATCTCAGCGCGGCAGCGCGCAAGCTTGGCTTGCCGCGCACCACCTTGCGCGACCGTTTGCGCAAGTACGGCCTGCGCTGAGCAACGCCGCGGGCGGGCGCGGCCAGCGGCGGCACGCATGCAGGGTCCAGGACAGCGCGATCGCGTCGGAGAGGTGATCGCCGAGCGCTCCCGTCTGGTCGAACGACTCGGGTTCGGCGGACAGAGTGTTGTCTACCGTGCGCTGGACCTGCAGCACGGCGACGAAGTGGCGCTGAAGATCCTGACGGACACCAGCTCGCAGGACGCGGCCTGGCGCGAGCGCATCATGCGCGAGTCCCATGCGCTCACCGTACTGGTCGGTACCGCCGCGGTGCGTGTCTACCACCAAGCGTGGACGGCCGACGGCGCCTTCTGCCTCGTGATGGAGCTGCTGCGAGGCCTCGATTTCGAAGATTATCTGCGCAAGCTCGCGGATGACGGGCGGCAACTAGCGCTGGCCGAGCTCGGCGCCTTGCTCTCGCCCATCGTGGACACGCTCGAGGTCGCCCACGCGGCGGGCATCGTTCACCGCGACATCA
>DASQDA010000131.1:0-8284 GCA_035634435.1 Polyangiaceae bacterium | reverse complement strand
AGAACGAGCTCTACGCGCTGATGTGCCGCGCTGCGCCCTATGCCACTCTCGCTCGCGCCGACTTCGACGCCGTGCTCGAGCTGGTGAGCGAAGGCGTGGTCACCGGGCGTGGGGCGCGGGCTGCCTACTTGCATCGCGACCGCGTGAACGAACGCCTGCGCGGGCGGCGCGGGGCGCGGCTCTCAGCGCTCACGTCCGGCGGAGCCATTCCCGAGACTGCTGACTACCGGGTGGTGGCGGAGCCAGACGATACCTTCATCGGCACCATCAACGAAGACTTCGCCATCGAGAGCATGGCCGGTGACGTGTTCTTGCTCGGCAGCACGTCCTGGCGCATTCGCCGTGTGGAGCGCGGCACCGTGCGCGTGGTAGACGCTCAGGGCGCCGCGCCCAGTGTTCCCTTCTGGCTCGGCGAAGCGCCGGCACGCACCGCGGAGCTCTCCCTCGAAGTCTCCGAGCTGCGCCACGAGGTTGACCGCCTGCTGGCGGAGCGTGGGCCGGCTGCCGCGGAGCAGTGGTTGGTGGCGCAAGCGGGCATTTCCGACGTCGCGGCGCGCGAGGTGGTGGCCTACTTCGCCGCGGCCCGCGGGGCGCTCGGGTTACTGCCGAGCCAGCGCGACCTGGTGTTCGAGCGCTTCTTCGATGAGTCGGGTGGCATGCAGCTGGTGGTGCACGCCCCTTTCGGCGGCAGGGTCAATCGTGGCCTGGGGCTGCTCTTGCGCAAACGGTTCTGCACGTCGTTCGACTTCGAGCTGCAAGCGGCGGCCAACGACGACGCGATCGTGCTGTCACTCGGTCCGCAGCACAGCTTTCCCCTGGAGGCGGTGCCTGACTTTCTGGCGCCGCGACGCGTGCGCGAGGCGTTGATCAACGCTGTCATCGTCACGCCCATGTTCACCGCGCGCTGGCGCTGGAATCTGACGCGTGCGCTCGTGGTCTTGCGCTTCAAAAAGGGCCGCAAGAACCCGCCCGCGCTGCAGCGAATGGAATCGGATGACGTGATGGTCGCGGTGTTTCCCGCGCTGGCGGCGTGTCAGGACAACGCCACCGGGCCGCGCGAGATCCCGGATCACCCTCTGGTACGCCAGACGCTGCACGACTGTCTGCACGAAGCGATGGATGTGGAAGGGCTCGAACGCGTCCTCGAGGCCATCGCCAGCGGCCAGTTGAATGTGCACTTCCGCGACACGACCGAACCGTCGCCCTTGGCTCACGAGATCCTCAACAGCCGGCCCTACACGTTTCTGGACGACGCGCCGCTCGAGGAGCGCCGTACCCGCGCGGTGCAGCTGCGGCGCGGCTTGCCGGTGGAGGCGCGCGCGCTCGCTAACCTGGACGCGGAGGCGGTGGCGCGAGTGCGAGCCGAGGCGAAGCCGGAGCCGCGCACCGCCGACGAGCTGCACGACCTCTTGCTCGGGCTGGGCGTGTTTCGGCCCAGCGCCGCCTGGCGCGACTGGTTTGCGGATCTGGTCGCCAGTGGTCGCGCCTTCGAGCTCGAGCTCGGCAGTGACACCTTGTGGTGTGCGCGCGAGAGCCGCGGCGCTGTCGACGTGCTGTTCCCGACGGGGCGCTGCGTGCCGGATCTGCCGCTGCCGGAGGCGCTCGCCGGTCCTGCCCCGGAGCTCGAGGTGGCGGCGCGTAACGTGGTGCGTGGCCATCTGGAGACGCTCGGCCCCGTCGACGTGGCCGAGCTCAGCGCCCTGACCGCGCTGTCGGAGGCCACCGTCAAAGTGGCGCTCGCGCGGCTTGAAGGGGAGGGGTTTGCGCTCCGCGGCTCGTTCACGGCGGAGGAGCAGTATTGCGCTCGGCGCCTGCTCGCGCGCATTCACGCTTACACCCAGGTGCGGCTGCGGCGCGAGATCGAGCCGGTCACGGCGCGCGACTTCATGCGTTTCCTCTTGCGGTGGCAGCACGTGCAGCCGGAGGCACGCCTGTCGGGGCAGCGCGGGCTCTCCACGGTGCTCGAGCAACTGCAAGGCTTCGAGGCCGCCGTCGGGGTGTGGGAGTCGGAGCTGCTGAAGGCGCGGCTGGAGTCCTACCGCAGTGAGTGGCTCGACCAGCTCTGCCTCTCCGGGCAACTTACCTGGGCGCGGCTCAGCTTGCCGGCGTTGCGCGCCGACACGGCGCAAGGCGCCAGCCTCTCGCGCGCCACGCCGATCGCGCTGGCGTTCAGGCAGGATTTGCCCTGGCTGCTGGCGGCGGCTCGCGGCGACGCTGCTCCGGCAGAGCCTATCCAGGCTGAATCGGCCTGCTTGCTCGCCTATCTGCGCCAGCAGGGTGCTTCGTTTTTTTCCGAAATCATGCTGCACAGTGGGCTCTCTCAAGAGCAGCTGCAGGATGCCCTCTGGGACGCGGTGGCGCGCGGCTTCGTCACCTCGGATGGATTTCAGACGTTGCGCGCGTTGCTGATCTCCGGCTCGCGCTGGGCGCCGACCTCCGCGCCGGCGCGCAGTCGCCTGCGGAAAGGTTCTGGCGGCGCGCCCTCGGGCGAGGGGCGCTGGGCCATCTTGCCGAATTGCTCACAGATAGACGACCGCGAGGCCCTGGCGGAAGCCGTGGCCGAGCAGATGCTCATGCGCTGGGGCGTGCTGTTCCGCGACCTATACATGGTGGAGGAGCTGACGCTGCCTTGGCGCGAGGTGGCATGGGCGCTGCGGCGGCTCGAGGCGCGTGGCAGCATTCGAGGTGGGCGCTTCGTCAATGGCTTCGCAGGCGAGCAGTATGCGCTGCCGGATGCCGTGGAAATGCTGCGCACGGTGCGCCGCAGCGCCCTCGACGGCAGTTTGGTGCGCGTCTCGGCGTGTGACCCGCTGAACCTGGTGGGCGTCGTGTTGCCCGGTGCGCGGGTGCATGCCGTGCGCACTAATTTCGTGACCTATCGCGACGGTGAGCTGGTTATGCCCGCGGATGGGGCGGTTTCGACGCAGCAGTCAATCTCAACGCCGGGGGCGTGACGGCGTGCTCTGTTCGGGTATGCTGCTCCGACGCATGGAGCCACACGGCGACGCAGCGATCTGTCGTGGTTCCGCAGCGTAGAACGCCCGCATGAGCTTAGGTTCCAGCTTTCCACCGGACAGCGCGTTGACCCCCTACGCGTCAGAGGCCTATTTGCAGCAGCTGTTGCAGAAGGCCGTGGCCGCGGGCGCCCGTGACGTCCACCTGAAGGTCGGCCAACCGCCGGGAGCACGAGTGCGCGGGAGCCTCGTCTTCTTCCGTGTCGACAAGGTGCGGCCGGAGGACACCGAAGCCGTCGCACGGCAGCTGATCCGGGACCCACAAGTGCTGGCCGGCTTGGCCGAGCTGCGCGAGTACGACACCTCCTACGCGGTCGCCGGTATCGGACGCTTTCGTGTGAACGTTTACCGCCAACGTGCGTCGCTCGCCATCGTGATGCGCGTCATCCCTCAACGTGTTCCCACCCTCGAGCAACTGGGCGCGCCGCGTGTGTGCCGGACGCTTGCCGAGCGCGACCGCGGACTGGTGCTGTGTGTCGGCGCGGCCGGCAACGGCAAGAGCAGCACGCTGGCCGCGATGATCGAGCACATGAACAAGACGTTGGCTCGGCACGTGGTGACGATCGAAGATCCGGTCGAGTACATGTACGAAGACGATCGCTGCTCGATCAGCCAGCGCGAGATTGGTCACGACACGCAGAGCTTCGCCAGCGCTCTGCGCGCCGCTCTGCGCCAGGACCCGGACGTGATTCAGGTCGGCGAAATCCGCGACGGCGAGACCATGGAGATCGCGCTCAAAGCGGCCGAGACCGGCCACCTCGTGCTCTCCACGCTGCACACCCCCGACGTCGCGCGCACCATGAATCGGGTGATCGCGCTGGCGCAGAGCGACCCGCAAGACCTACGGGAGCGACTCGGGGACGCTCTGCAGGGCATCATCGCGCAGCGTTTGCTGCCGCGCGCCGACGGGCAGGGCAGCGTCCTCGCGGCCGAAGTCCTGGTCTGCACCGGCTCGGTCCGCGAAACCATCAAGCGTCCGCTGGGCAACCCGCCGCTCAAGGAGCTGATGGAGACGGGAGCCGAAATGTACGGCATGCAAACCTTCGAAATGGCCATCAAACACCTCATCCGCGAAGGCGTCGTGGAACGCGAGGTCGGGCGCCTGGCAATGGGGTTTTAGACGCGGCGGGCGCGACGAAGGGATGCCCTGTCGGGTACGAAGCCCCGCGAAAACAGTCTGCGGTGGACGCCCTGGGCCGATCCCGCTAGACGAGGCCACATGCCCGCTGACGGTTCGATTGGATCTTCGCTGCGCCATGATTGGACGCTGGGAGAGGTGCGCGCCCTTCACGACCTACCGCTCTTCGAGCTGGTCGATCGCGCCCGTTTGACGCATCGCGAAAACCATCCGGAGGGCGAGGTTCAGCTCTGCACGCTACTGAGCGTCAAGACCGGCGGCTGCCCCGAAGACTGCTCCTACTGCCCTCAATCGTCCCACCACGACACGCCCGTGCGTGGCGAGGCCATGTTGAAGGTGGACGACGTGGTGCAGGCCGCTCGCCGTGCCAAAGAGCAAGGCGCCACTCGCTTTTGCATGGGTGCCGCCTGGCGCGAGGTCAAAGACGGGCCCGCCTTCGAGCGCGTGATCGACATGGTGCGCGAGGTGAAAGGCATGGGCCTGGAGGCGTGTGTGACGCTGGGCATGCTGACCGCGCCGCAGGCCCGCAAGTTGCGCGAGGCCGGGCTCGACGCTTACAACCACAACCTCGACACCTCCCGCGAGCACTACCGCTCAATCATCTCCACACGCGTGTACGACGATCGGCTGGCGACCTTGCGCCATGTGCGTGAAGCCGGCATCACGGTGTGCTCCGGGGGCATCATCGGAATGGGAGAGAGCATCGACGATCGCTGCCGACTGCTGATCGAGCTCTCGACGCTGGATCCGCATCCGGAGAGCGTGCCCATCAATGCGCTGGTGCGCGTGAAGGGCACGCCGCTCGAGAGCCTGCCGCCCATCGATCCGCTCGAGCTCGTGCGCATGATTGCCACCGCGCGTCTGATGATGCCGCGTTCCAAGGTGCGGCTGAGTGCCGGCCGCTCCGAGCTTGGCCGCGAAGCGCAGCTTCTGTGCCTCTACGCGGGCGCCAACAGTATCTTCTACGGTGATCGCTTGCTGACCACGCCCAACCCGGGCGAAGGCGAGGACGCGGAGCTGATCCGCGCAGCTGGCCTCAAAGCTCAGGCGCCCGCGAACGCTTCCTGACGCGCCGCAGCCGCGCAGCGGCGAACCCCACGAAGAGGGCAGCCAGGGCCAGCGCGCCGCGAGAGTCAGGCCGCCCGGGCGCAGTGGAACAGCAGCCGCTGCCCTCCTCCTCGCTTTGCTCGATGGGGCAGAGGTCGTGGTCGTCGGTGCCGCAGTCGGTGGCAAAGCCGTATCTCGGCGTACAGCTGTCGGTCTTCGTGGCGCGGCCCGGCGGATACATGTCGCAAATGCCTGCGATGTCGTCTGCGCGTAGAGCTCGCAGGTTGTCCTTGCCGGGCTCGTACCTCAGGCGCATCACGGCCGTCTGGTCCGCTGTGTGACCCAAACCCAGAAAATGCCCGAGCTCGTGGGTGAGGATCGATGCCAAATCGACCCCGGCAAGCGGCTCCCCGTTGACGATGCGATCGTTGGTGCCGTTGATCTCCACGTCGACATCGTGGATTTGCCCGCTGCCCGTCGCGAAGTAGACCGTGGTGAGCGCAAAGGTGCTCTCCGCATCGGTGTGAGGCCAAGTGTCGTCACTGAAGAGAATGACGTTGGCATTTCCATGCCCGTCGCAGTTGTATTGAGTCGTATCGCAGCTGACCCGCCCAACGTTCTGCACCTCGATGGAGGGGTGAGCGCCGCCACCGCAATCCACGGAGAGCCAGCGGTCGAACGCCGCGGCGACCACCTGCTCGAGCGCATCGCTCGTGATGCCGTGTTTGGCGGAGCCATCCTCTTGCACCGAGTAGCTCACACACGAGCTGGACCGAAAAAGGAGCTTGCCGCTCACCGCGCAGTGGACGTCCATCTCGCACTTGTCCTTGAGCGGCCGACAGGTGCGCAGGCGGCAAAACGCGTCAGCGGAGCTGGTGAAGAGTAGAAATCCGAGAGCACTCACCAAGGGCGTCAGCAGGCGCCGTCGGCGTCGCCCAGCGGGTCGTGAGCTGCTTGGCGCGCCTCCTTCTCGCGCGTCAGACATCGGCGCAGCGGTCATCGGGCTGCCTGCTCGTCGCGTGATCGGGTGCGAGCGCGCCGACGTCGACCGACGCTCACACCCGCAACGACAGCGAACCCGAGCAGAGCCCAGTTGCCGTTGCCATCGCTGCGGCCTGGTGTGAGCGAGCAGCAGCCGGAGCTGCCCGCGCAATCGCTGGCGAAGCCGTGCCGCGGCGTGCACTCGCTGCTCTCCGCCACGCGGCTCGGCGGGTACGCGGAACAGATGCCGGCGACATCATCCGCGTGCAATCGCCGCAAGCTGTCACCGCCGGGATTGTAGAAGGGACGCATCACCGACGAGGACACTCCTGAGTGCGAAAGCCCCAAAAAAGGGCCGGCATCGTGGGTCAAAATCGAGGCGAGGTCGGCGCCGTCCTGCGGGTCCGTGGCGGTGATCGGCGTGGTCGTGCCGTTGATCTCCATGTCCACGTCGTAGATGCGACCGCTGGTCGGATCGTACCACACCGTGGTCAGGGCCAGCGCGTCGCCGCTGCTGTTGGGGGGCCACAGCTCATCACGGAACACGAGAATGTTCGCGTTGCCATGGTCTTGATTGTACTCGACGTTGCCGCAGTCGACTTGCCCGAGGCTGGTCACCTCGATGGTGGGTCCTTTGCCACCGCCGCAGTCGACCTGCCGCCAGGTGTCGAACGCCGCTTGCGCTGCCTGCTCTAGCGTCGTGGCGTCGATCAGGTGCTTCGTGGATCCCGCGCGCTGCACGGAGAACGTGACGCACGAGCTTGCCCAATAGAGGGGCAGGCCGGAGCTCACGCAAAACTTCGCGTCGAGCTCGCAATCCTTGCGACAGGTTCGCGTTTGACAGTACGCCGCTGCCTCGCTGGGCATCAGCTGAAAGGTGAGGGCGAAAGCTGCGAGCAGGAAAGCGCGAGTGCGGCGCCGGCTCATCGCCGAACCGCCTCGAGAATCCGCGTGCGAGCGACCTTTAGCTCCTGGTTGACCAGGCGTTCCACGGCTGAGTGCTCGTTGCCGAGCAGCTCGGCGGCGCGCGGGCTCGGCTGCAATCGCAAGACGCGCTTCGGATCCGTCCGTAGCGGGTAATGTCCTTGAGCCATGCCGGCAACGCTGTGGAGATCCGCGGCACGCGGCGCCAGGAAGACGACGCAGGGCTCGTCCAGAGCCAGCTCCGCCTCGCCGTGCACCAGAGCACCCAGCTCGCCCACCACACCGCCCAGCGTGCGCACCATCACCTCGCTGTCGCTGGAGTCTTGCTTGGCAATGCCCTCCTCGATGCGTACGCGTGTGTCCGTCACGATGCGGCGGCGCCCCCCTAGCTCCACCCAACGTGAGCTCGACTCGAGCGCCGTCGCGACGACGATCCGCGCGCTGCGGCTGGCCAAGGCTTCCAGCGTGAGGCTGCGCATCAACGTCGCCTCCGCAGGACCTGTCACGAACGCCCCTAATCCGACCCCGACCGTCCCGAGGACGGCCCTCCGGCTAATCAACACCATCGCGGGCTGAACCTATCATATTCGGCCACCCCCCAGCGGTCTGCCGCACGCACCCGCCGCTTTGTGGCCCCTTCTGACTGCCTTTTCCACGCTTGTTGTAAGGAAAGCCGCGTTGTGGCGGGTCGCTGCTATAACCAGCCGCTAGTCGGGCCGGCCCTGGCCCCTGACCCCGCATGAACTCCAGCCCTGCCTCGTCTCAGAGTGCCGTTCTTCAGTCCCCGTCGCTTCCCGCGGAGCTCAAGAGCTACCTCAACAACCACCGCCGCGCGGTTGAATCACGCATTCAAGTGGCTGACGAGGACTCGGGTCTGCCCGTCGCCGAGCGCCTGGCCAAGACCTACGACTGCCTTTTTTGCTCGTTGTTCAAGGCTGTCGAATGCACTTTGATGGCCAAGGGGACCTGGCAAAGCGTCGCGCTGGCGGCAGTCGGCAGCTACGGGCGTGGGGCGCTCGCCTTGCACAGCGACCTGGACGTGCGGCTCGTGACGGCGGGGCGCGCCGAGAAGGTTCGGCACATCGCCGAGGCGATGCTGTACCCGCTGTGGGACGTGGGCCTGAGCATCGGGCATCAGGTGGTCAACCCGAGCGATATGCTCGACCTGGCCAAGACGGAT
>DASQDA010000130.1:0-5226 GCA_035634435.1 Polyangiaceae bacterium | reverse complement strand
ACGAGGAAACGAGCGGCAAGTACCGCCTGCGACTGGCGTTCCCGGTCTGGGCCGAGCGCACACAGCCTTCGCGTCTCGACCCCGAGGTCGTCGATCGAGCGTCGCTCTTCGGCCTCTACTACAACCGGCGCAGCAACGAGCGCGCCGACGATGTCCTGTTTCCCCTGGTCTGGGATCTCAAGAACAAGATAACCGACGATCGCACCACCATCGTCGGGCCGTTCGTGCACCGAGAAGCGCCCGAAGAGCGCGACAATTGGCTCGCTCCGCTCTACTTCACAGGTAAGCGCAAGTACGGCGGCTACACGTTGATCCCGCCGCTCCTCACCTATACGAACCGCACGCGCGAGGGCGGCTTCAACCTGGTGGGTCCGCTCTTCTGCTCGTACAAAGGCGGCACTTCGTGCGATCCGCGTACGGCCGAAGACATCGACTTCGGCATCGCTCCGCTCTACTTCTACGGGCAGAACGCCGAGACGAAGTACGAGGTCATCCCGCCGCTATTGCACTACTACCGCTACAACGACCGGGATCTGTCCTGGACCAACATCTGGGGTCCCTACTACCGGCGCCACACACAGAAGCGCGACTCACTCCACCTGTTGCCGCTCTATTACAGCTTGTGGGGTGAAGGTGAGCGGCACACGACCGTGTTCCCCTTCTTCCACTACGGCTATGACCGCGACTCATGGCTGCTGGCGAACCCCTTGTTCATGATGAGCAAGGGGCCCAAAGGGCACAGCACCTTCGTCACCTGGGGCTACGCGCGGCATCGCGGCAAGACGGAGCTCGACATGATAACGCCATTTTACTGGCATTATCGCGACCCGGCTCTCGGTCTCGACCAGAAGCTGCTGTTTCCATTTCTCTACTCACGCACGAGCCCGCGTGAGTCGAGCCAGGCGTTCTTCCCATTCTGGGGGCGCTTCGAGCGCTTTGGCGTGAGCAAGAGCACCTGGGTCACGCCTTTCTTCCAGCATTCGACGGACCTGCGCGGCTGGTCGACGAACATCCATCCGTTCGTTTACGTGGGCCGGAGCGCTGCCAGCACACACACGGTGGTGGCGCCTTTCTTCTGGGACTTCGCGGACGCAACCTCGCGTTCAACGGTGGCGTTCCCGATCTTCTGGCGCTTCAGCGACGAGCGCAGCGTCTCGCAGCTGGTTGGTAACGTTTATTACAACGAGACCAAGGTCTACGGTGGCAGTGACTGGCAGGTGCACATCTTCCCAGCCTTCTCCTACGGTGAGACGCCGGACGGGCACTGGTGGAACGTGCTGTACGGGCTGGCGGGGTATACGCGGAGGGGGAAGATGACGCAGGTTCGCACGCTCTGGATTCCTATTACGACGAGCGGGGATCCGGCGAAGTAGCGGCTCGGGGCGCGCTCGTCGCCTCCGGCCCAATGCGGGTTTCGCGGGGCCCTCCCCACGTGGGCAGGTCGTGGCTTCTGGGCCTTTGTTAGTAGGTTGGCTGGAGCGGGGGCGCCTCGACGTGGGTCCCTTCCCGCGTGCACCCGCACTGGGCGCTGCGGCTCCTCAGTGTGCCTTGGTCCTGACGGGGGCCGGAGACCGAGGGGTGAGCCAAAGGACTCGCGCGCGGACCGCTGGGGGGAGACCAGGAGGGCGGCGATGGGACGTCGTGGAGAGGCGGGCTGCGGTCGGAGGCGCTCTGCGGTGGGGGCGCTAGAATATCGGGCGATGCTGACGCAGGCCGTGCTCGAGTCGACGGAGGTTTCGGGGGCGCTGGGAGAGAAGCTTGGGGTGCTGGGGGAGTTGATTGGGCGGGGTGGGGTTTTGGTGTTGTCGGGGGCGGGGGTGAGTACGGGGTCGGGGATTCCGGATTATCGGGATGAGAGTGGGCAGTGGAAGCATCGGCAGCCGATTCAGTTCAGGGATTTCGTTGGTCATGAGGCCACGCGGAAGCGCTACTGGGCGCGGAGCTTCATCGGGTGGCCGCGGATGGCGGCGGCGCAGCCGAATCCGGCGCACCGCGCGCTGGCGGCGCTCGAGCGGCGCGGGTTGGTTCAGCTGCTCGTGACGCAGAACGTCGATGGGCTGCACCAGAAGTCGGGCAGCAGCAACGTAGTCGATCTGCATGGGCGGCTCGACCAGGTGGTGTGCCTGAGCTGCGCGCGTGCGCTCCCGCGGAGCGAGTTGCAACAGAGCCTTTCGGCGCTGAATCCCGACTGGCATGGAGCGCCGGCGGAGAGCACGCCCGACGGCGACGCGGACCTCGGCGACCGCGATACGTCGCGTTTCCGGGTCGTGGATTGCGAGGCGTGCGGCGGCCTCCTCAAACCCGACGTTGTCTTCTTCGGTGAGCACGTGCCCGCGCCGCGGGTCGAGCGCAGCATGGCGGCCCTCGACGAAGCGCGCTCGCTGCTCGTCATTGGCTCGTCGTTGATGGTCTTTTCGGGTTTTCGCTTCCCCCGAGCGGCGCGCAAGCTGGGCCTTCCCATCGCCGTCTTGAACCGCGGCCGCACCCGAGCGGACGACTTCGCGGCCGTCAAAGTGGACGCTGAGGCCGGCGCGGCCCTGCAGCATGTGCTCGAGGCGCTGACCCCCGACGCTGTCGTGGGCGTGGGCCTCGGAAGCTCACGCGGATGAGGACGGGCGGACTTGTTTCCGGATCTTCTTGATGAAGGTCTGAGTGCAGCGGCCGTGGCTGTCTTCGTAGTCGATGATCTCGCGGATCAGCTTGGCCTTTGTCTCGTTGGCGCAGCTGGCACTCGCTTTGACCTCGTCGGCGAGGTGCGCTCCCTCGATGGTGGCGGGCCACGTCTGCTTCTCGACAGGCACGCCCTTGTTCGTTGCCGCGTGGTGCGAGGCTTTGGTCTTCGTCACGTCGTGGAACGCGCCATTGTCCTGGCTGCGTCGACCCGAGCCGTGGCACCCGGGGCAGGTTGTGGTCAGACCGAACGAGTTTCCGATGCGGCCGTCGCCGCCGCAGATCCCGCAGGTTTCACTCGCCAAGAGGGGTGGCCCTCGTGACGGCGGGCGCGTTGTGGTGAGTCATTACAAGGCAGTGTAGGCCTTTTCGCAGCACTCGGCGAGCGTGCAGCACTCGCCTGCTCAAACTATGCTTTTCGCGTGAAACGCTACAAGGCAGCAGTCCTCGGTGGTTCGGGCTTTGCGGGCGCTGAGCTGATCCGTCATTTGCTCGTGCACCCCGACGTGGAGCTCGTCCGCGTGGGAGCTGCCGATCACATCGGCGAGGCGCTGTCGGCGGCATTGCCGCAGCTCGAGGGTCGTACGGACCTGCGATTCGAGAGCCTCACGCCGGAACAAGCCGTGGCCGACGTCGACATCGTGCTCATGGGCCTTCCGCAGCGCCCCGCCATCGAGGTCGTCGAAGCGGCGCTGGCGCGCTCCGTGAAAGTGATCGACATGTCGGGCGCATTCCGACTCCGACGTGCCGAACAGTACGCGCGCTATTACGGCGAGGCGCACCCGCGGCCCGACTTGCTGGCGCGTTTCGAATACGGGCTGCCTGAGCTGAACCGCGAGCGCATCCGCCAAAGCTCGACCGTTGCGTCGCCAGGCTGCTTTGCCACGGCCCTCGAGCTTGGCCTCTTGCCCTTCGCTCGTGCGGGCTGGCTTGGGACGAGCGTGGAAAGCGTGGGCGTCACTGGCTCGAGCGGCAGCGGCGTCGCCCCTTCCCTCACCACTCATCACCCGGTGCGCGCCAACAACCTGCGCACCTACCGGCCCCTGATGCACCAGCACACCCCCGAGGTCGAAGAGGTGCTCGGTCTCGTCGCAGGCCGCGCCGTTCGCCTGAGCTTCGTTCCCGTGTCCGCACCGCTGGTACGAGGGATTTTCGTCACCTCGTTCCTGCGGGTGCCGAACACCGTTTCAGAGTCTGACCTGCGCGCATGCCAAAGCCGCGCCTATAGCGAAGAGCGTTTCGTGCGCGTCCCGGGCGGTCGCTTGCCGGAGGTGGTTGCCGTGGCCGGGTCTAATTTCGCGGAAGTGGGCCTCGCGCTCGGCGCCGCGGACGAGCAGCAGCAGCTCGTGAGCGTCTTCTGCTGTCTCGACAACCTGGTCAAGGGTGGAGCCGGCCAGGCCATTCAGAACATGAATCTGATGCTAGGGCTCGAGGAACACGTGACGCTCCTCGAGCCCGGCCCGTATCCGTGAGCGGCTCTCAGGCGCGCTGGCTGGGCCGTATCTGGCCCTGACGTCGGCGGATGAACGCGCTGGCGCCGAGGCCCAGCAGTCCGAGTGCGAGCCAACCATTGGGCGTGCTCGAGGGCACCGTTCCACAGGCACAGCCTGACTCCGCCACGCCGCTGCGGGGGCCGCCCCCGGGCGAGCCGGGATTGCCGGAGCCGCCCGTGGAGGAGCTGCTGCCGCCATTGGTGGGAATTGGGATGATCGGTCCGCCTGGCCCGCCGGGGGTAGGCGGACCGCCGCCGGTGCCTGGGTTGACCGTGCCGGGCAGTGGGTCCCCGCACTG
The DNA here is from genome assembly GCA_035634435.1 of Polyangiaceae bacterium. Lineage (GTDB taxonomy): Bacteria > Myxococcota_A > Polyangia > Polyangiales > Polyangiaceae > PMG-095. Next base: position 765 of record DASQDA010000130.1, on the reverse strand, counting down.
GCCGTTCGCGCAAGCCGCGCCGCCCGGGCAAACGGCTCCGTCACAGGCGTTCTTGCACTCGCCCGCCGCGCAGAACGTGCCTGCGCCGCAGGTCTTGTCCTTGCAAGCCGTGTCCACGCACTTGCCGTCACCGCCGCACGTCTTGCCTGCGATGCAGGGACGGCAGGCGCAGGTCGAAACGCACGCGCCCCGTTCACAGACCTGGTTGTCGCCGCACTTGAGACCGGCACACAGGTCGACGCAGCGGCCGAGCTGGCACTCTTGATTGTTCGGGCAGGTGACGCCCATGCAGCCGCCGACACACTGTCCGCCGCGACACACCGGGCCGGAGTTGCACATCACGTCTTTGCAAGCGGGCTCGACGCAGTAGCCAGCGGCGTTGCACTCGTAGCCGACAGCGCATGTGAACTCGCCGGTGTTGCAAGCACTGACGCAGTTGCCCTTATCGCAAACCTGTCCGGCTTCACACAGGTTGCCATCGTCGACCATGCCGTTGCAGTCGTTGTCCAGGTTGTCGCAAGACTCCTTTACCGGCTGCACGACCTGCTTACACTCTGGAGGCGTATTCGGCATGGAGCTGCAGGCGGTCTTGCCGGCCGCGCAAGCTCCTTGGAGCGCGGGGTTGGCGGCGCTCGCGTCACACGGTTGGCCACCACCCTCGCAAGTGACGCCGCTGATGAAGAACACGAAGTCGTTGAAGTCGCCGTCGTTCAACGGGTCGGGCCCGAACGCTCCCGCCGGCCGATCCTCGAACGCCAGATAGAA
>DASQDA010000129.1:0-11036 GCA_035634435.1 Polyangiaceae bacterium | reverse complement strand
GTCTCGACGTCTTCGAGCCGCTGCGGCCGGAGCTCTATCGCTACTGCCGCCACCTCACGCGCAGCGCGTGGGACGCCGAGGATCTGGCGCAGGACGCGCTGGTTCGCGCCTTCGTCACCCTGGGCATCGTGTTTCGTGACCTGCCGCAACCGCGGGCCTGGATGCGTTTTGTGAGGCCTTCAACGCCCGCGACCTCGAGCGCCTTACCGGGCTGCTGCTCGAGGGGGCAACCGTCGAGATCGTTGGACTGGTTACTGAGTACGGACAGGACGCGCCGAAGGATCCGCTCACCGGCTCCTTCGCGGGAACTCTCTCGCCCATCACGATCGACGAACGTGGGGGCGTCGCGCCGGAGTTTCTCGACGGCTACCTGGGTATGAGCCCCACTGCCGAGCTGCGCGCCCACGCTGACGGTTGGGTCGTCCTTTTCTGGTACGAGCACCAGCAGGGACCGCTGGTCCGCACCTTGATGAGAGTGGAAACTTGCAACCAGCGCATCGCCAAGGTGCGCAATTACTTCTTTGCACCGGAAGTGATCCGCCAGGTCTGCGCCGAGCTTGCGGTGCCGTGTGCGGTAAACGGCTACCGCTACTGGCAGACGCCGGGGTAGTCCAGCGCCTGGTAGGCTTTGGGAGGTGCACAGCGGGAGCCCCTGTGCAGCTCTCTTGAGCTACACAGTCGCATGGATCTGCGTTGTGCTGGCGGGATCGGGTGGTGCAATGTGGGCGTGCTGCTGGCGCTGGCGTGCGGCAGCTCGCCTGCTTCACCGGACGATGACTCGGGCGGTGCTTCTGGAGGCGCTGGTGGAGCCGCCGTTGGGGGTAGCGCGGGCGGCGCTGCTCCTGCCGGAGGTCGCTCGAGCAGCGGTGGCGGGAGTGACGCTGGCCGTGCCGGAGGTGGCACGAGCGGAGCTGGCATGAGCGGCGCCGCGGCAGGGAGCGCAGGCGCGGCAGCTGCGGGCGCTGCGGCTGGCGGCGCAGCCAGCGCGGGAGCAGCAGCAGGAGGGGCTCCGATCGGCGGCGCGGCAGCGGGCGGGGCGGCGGCTACGGAGGGCGCGTCTGGGGCCGCTGGAGCGAGCGGCACGTGTGCGCCCGCTACTTGCGGGTCACACAAGTGGGCTTGCTGGAGGATGCCGAACCCGACCGGCTCAGGGCTGCCGAATCCAGCGAGCTACACGACCACGACCGACGTCGTGCGTGACAACGTCACCTGCCTCGAATGGCAGCGCAACCCGGCGAGCACCACCTTCACGAACCAGGCGGCGATCGCCCACTGTGAAGCACTGACCCTCGCGGGACACGACGACTGGCGCGCTCCTACGCGTATCGAGCAGTCCTCGATCATGGACTGGACGCGCAGCCCCACCAGCGATGCGGTGTTCGGCTCCGCTGGCGCGTTTCACAAGACGGGCTCCAACTGGGTGCTCACGGTTCGCCAAGCCGGAGCTGGAGCGGGCCGCGATCTCGCCTGGGCCTTCAACATGAGCGACGGCATCGTGAGCAATGCCTACTCCGCGGCGACCCCCGCCCGCATCCGTTGCGTGCGCGGCAATGGGGCGGGTGAAGGCTTCGACGAGCCGCCCGTGGCCCCCCCCGACCACTACGCTCTCCTCTCGCCGGAGGTGGCGCACGACAACTACACGGGCCTCAGCTGGCAACGGGACGGCGCGGCGTCGGGCCTGCTGTCGTGGGAGGCGGCCGAGATGTACTGCGCTGCGCTGACGCTCGGAACATTTGCGGACTGGCGCCTGCCCAGCGTTCGTGAGCTCGCCACACTGGTGGACGAGTGGCAGGTTGCCCCATCGATCAACCGCACCGCCTTCCCGAACACCCGCTACGGAGCGCGTAGCAACAACTGGTACTGGGCGTCGAACGCTCAGCGCGGCGGCGCGACAGCACATTGGGGACTGAACTTCGACGATGGCTTCACCGGCTTCAACGCCGGCGCCAGCGGTGCCTGGAACTATTGGACGCAGGGCTACGCCAAGTGCGTGCGCTGAGGGCGCTTGCGCCGGGCGAGCCGGCGTTGGTATGACCCGAGCGGGACCTCGTGCACGGCGAACAGATCAAGTTAGTGGGCTGGGTGCTGGCGGTGACCTTGATTGCTGGCTTCGCGGATGCGCGAGCGTTCATCCACGCCTCCCGCGTCTGGGGCGACGGCAAGGTGGTCTGGCGCGAGCTTGCCAAATCCGCGCTCGGCTTCGCCGTCGGCATCGTCTCCTACTGGGTGGCTCTGAAGCCCATGCAGCAAGCAGGGATCGTCACTCCAGAAGTCCAGACGGTGATCTGGTTCGGGATCACACTGGTCGGAGTAGCGCTGGCGAGCGGCAAGTTCTTCAAGTGGCCGCTCCGCGAGCAACTGGTCGCGGTGGCCGTGCTCGTGGGTCTGAGCTGGCTGCTCTACCGCACGTCCGAGTGAGCCCCGGCCGGCGGCCTCTTGCATGAAGTCCCGGGCCCAGATGAAACTCGGGCATGGCCAGCCTCCTCATCAATCTGGACGTGAGCGATCTCGAGTTGGCGGCTCGCTTTTATACGCAGGCCTTCGAGCTGCGGGTCGGGCGCCGCCTGGGGCCCAAGGTGGTCGAGCTTCTCGGAGCTCAAGCGCCCATCTACTTGCTCGAGAAGCCGGAGGGCAGCCTTCCATTCGGGCAGGCACACACGCCGCGCGCCTACGCGCGCCACTGGACGCCCCTGCACCTCGACTTCGTCGTCGCTGACCTTGAGGAAGCGCTGCAGCGGGTGCAAGCACTGGGAGCACAGGCTCAGGGCTCGATCGAAGTGCACGCCTGGGGTCGTATCGCCGTCCTGGCAGACCCTTTTGGGCACGGCTTCTGCTTGCTCGAGTTTCGCGGGCGCGGCTACGACGAGATCGCGACACCGTGAGCCTCGGGACGCCGCCGCCGCCGTTCAGCGTGACCTCGAGAAGCTGAGGTCACTGCTGCAATGAGCTGCGTGTTTTCTGGGCGTGCCGCTCGCGCCCTGGTCGGGTGACGTGGGCGCAAGCGGCCGTGAGACTGTCGGCGCTCAGTAACGGTAGTTTTCGGGCTTGTAGGGCCCCGACTTGGGGATGCCGAGGTACTCAGCCTGGCGATCGGTCAGCTCCTCGAGCTCCACGCCCAGCTTCGCGAGGTGCAAGCGAGCCACCTTCTCGTCGAGCTTCTTGGGCAGCGTGTAGACCTTTCCGCGCTGGTAGTTGGTGACCCCGGAAAGCGTGGGCTTACCCTGCGCGGCCAGCCACAGATCAATCTGCGCAATGGTCTGGTTGGTAAACGAGCTCGACATCACGAAGCTCGGATGGCCGGTGGCGCAGCCGAGATTCACCAGGCGTCCCTCCGCCAGCACGATGAGCGACTTGCCGGAAGGCCAGATGACCTCGTGCACCTGGGGCTTGATCTCGACCCAGCGATGCTTGCGGATATTCGCGATCTCCAGCTCGGAGTCGAAGTGGCCGATGTTGCAGACGATGGCGCGGTGTTTCATCGCGTCCATGTGCTTCTCGGTGATCACGTACTCGTTGCCAGTGGTGGTGACGAAGATGTCGCCGCGCGCCGCGGCTTTGGTCATGGTCGTGACCTCGTAGCCCTCCATTGCCGCTTGCAAGGCGCAGATCGGGTCGATCTCCGTGATGAGCACGCGGGCTCCCTGGCCCTTCATGGCTTGCGCGCAGCCCTTGCCGACATCGCCGTAACCAGCGATGACCACCACCTTGCCCGAGAGCATCACGTCGGTCGCGCGCATGATGCCGTCCGGCAGCGAATGGCGACAGCCGTAGAGGTTGTCGAACTTGGACTTCGTCACCGAGTCGTTCACGTTGATGCACGGGAAGAGCAGCTCGTTCTTGGCTGCCATCTGGTAGAGGCGGTGCACGCCAGTGGTCGTCTCCTCGGAGACGCCCTTGATGGCCTCTGCGGCCTTGGCGAAGAAGCCAGGACGCTCCTTGATGGCGCGCTTGACCAGGGCGTACAGCACGCGGCCCTCCTCGTGACCCGGATCCTCCTCGAGGAACGCGGCGTTCTGCTCCGCCTTGACGCCCAGATGCACGAGCAGCGTCAAATCGCCACCGTCGTCCAGAATCAGATTGGGCGTGCCGCCGTCACTCCACTGCAAGACCTTCCACGAGTAGTCCCAGTACTCCTCCAGAGTTTCGCCCTTCACGGCGAAGACGGGGATGTTTCGTTCCGCGATGGCAGCCGCAGCGTGGTCTTGCGTGCTGAAGATGTTGCAGGAGCACCAGCGGATGTCCGCGCCGAGCGCCGCGAGGGTCTCGATCAGAACAGCCGTCTGAATCGTCATGTGGAGCGAGCCGGCGATGCGCGCGCCCTTGAGCGGCTGGCTCGCTGCGAACTCCTCGCGCGTTGCCATCAAGCCGGGCATCTCCGTTTCCGCGAGGTCGATCTCCTTGCGTCCGAAGGCGGCTTGCGTGAGGTCACGCACGATGTAGTCGCGCTGCTCGTCGGCGGAAGTTTTCTTAATGCTAATGATTTCGGACATGCTGATCTCCTGAAGACGCCCCGAAGCGAGGCACGTGGCCGTGCTGAGCACGACCCCAGCTTGGCTTCCGACGGCAGGACTAGCAGAACCGGCGGCACGAGTCGCGAGCGCTGGAACGCGGTGCGCTCAGAACTGGACGGGCGGCGAGCTCCGGGACGGGTCCCGCAGCCTCGTACAAAAGGCGAACATCCGGGCCTTTGTTGGCAAACAGTGGGGCAAAATGCCTCGCGCGGCGACTCCACAAATAGGTACGAACCGGCGGCGCGCTCCGGCTCTGTTCCGTGCAACGCCGCTTCACTGCGTTCGGCGTTCAGCGGGTGGTCGCGCGTCGCGCGTGGTGGACAGATCGCGCAGGGGCGTCGGGGTGGCGAGCCGTGGGCCGCCTTTCAGGTCAATCACGCGTTGTCTGCCGTAAATGCCGCGCGGACCAGCGAGCACGTAGGCGAGCGCAGCGACCACGAGCACGTGGGGAAGCAGGGACGCGCCGAGCAGCTCCACGGCCATGATGGACAGCGACAGCGGCGTGTTCGCGGCAGTCGCGAAGACAGCAGCCAGACCGACGCCGGCGCCCAGCGCGAGCGGAATGTCTAACCAGCGCGCCAGGACGCTACCAAGAGCCGCTCCGACGAAGAACAGTGGCGTCACCTCGCCACCGATGAAGCCGGCGCCGAGGGTTACTGCGGTGAAGAGCAGCTTGAGAGCAAACGCATAAACCGGCAGGTACGGGTCATGGAAGGCGCGCACGATCGTCGGCACACCGAGACCCAGGTAGTCACTCGTGCCGACGAGCTTCCACAGCGCGACCACCAGCAGCCCGCCCACGAAGAGCCGCGAGGGCAGGCCCGGTACCCACTTTCGTCCGCACCGCTTGAGGAAAGCCGTCAGCTCGATGTAAACGCTAGTCACGGCTGCCACGGCCGCCGCAAAGAGCAACCACTTGAGCGTGAGCCCTGGCGTGAGCTCGACCGCCGCGACGGCTGGATACAGCGTGTGCTCGATGCCCAGCGCGCGCGTGGTCAAGTCACCGACGACGGAGGCCGCCAGCGCTGGCACCAGAGCCCTGTACTCGACGCGGCCCTGGACGCCGAGCTCGAGGCCGAAAACCGCTCCGGCGATGGGCGTGCCGAAGACGGAAGCGAAACCGCCGGCGATGCCCGACGTGAGAAGCTGCCGTCGCAGATCCGCGCTGAGCTGCAGTCGATGCGCTACGCAGTCGCTCAGGCTAGCCCCCATCTGCACCGCCGTCCCTTCGCGGCCAGCGCTGCCACCAAACAGATGCGTCCACACGGTGCCGAGCAGCACCATGGGTACCATCCGCAGCGGCAACCGAGGGCCCGCCTCGTGCAACGTGTCGATGACCAGGTCGTTGCCTGCCAGGGTGGCGCTGCCGAAGCGCTGATACAGTGCGCCCAGCACCAGGCCGGCGAGCGGAAGCGCATAGACCATGCGGGTGTGGCCTTCACGGAAGATCGTCGCCGAATCGAGCAACGACAGAAACACCGCTGACGCCGCGCCGCACATCACCCCCACCACGGAGCCGAGAACCAGCCAGCGGGCGACCGCGCGCAGACGCTTGCCTGCGCTCATGCCAGCTTTCTGGTGTCGGTTCGGCCCGCCTTGGACCACGTCAGGCGCCGGGTCTCGTAGGGGCGGATCAACGGCGGCTCGAGACGGATGCGGGCCATGGCGGTTGACGCGCATCCTATCAGGCGGCCTGGCCAAAGCGCGAAATGCGCTCCGCGCCACCCGCGGCGCTTTAGGCGTGCGTGGAGGCTTCTGCGTCGGCTTCGGTCATTGCGGCCGTTGGGTCCGGGACGGTGGGGAGCAGCTGTCGCCCTGCGAGGTAGGCGGCTACCCCGCCCAGAACGGACCCGATGAGGATGGCGAGCTTGGCCGTCTCGAGCAAGGCGCCGCTCGGAAACGCGAGCTGCGCGATGAACAGCGCCATCGTGAAACCAATCGCGGCGGCCAGACCGACGACCACTACGTGGGTGGAGCGCACGCCTCGCGGCAGGGAAGCAATGCCCAAGCGTCGCGCCAGCCACGCAAAACCGACGACGCCAAACGTTTTGCCGACGAGTAGGCCCACGATGATGCCCAGAAACACCCGCAACCCGTCGCCCTCCAAGCTCGCGTTGCCAACCGGTACGCCAGCATTCGCCAGCGCAAACAGCGGCATGATCAGGAACGCCACCCAGCCGTGCAGGGCGTGCTGCAAGCGTTCCACGGGTGAAACGGATTCCTCGCCAGCGCTCTTGAGCTTCTGCAGGTGCACCAAGAGCTCGTGGTCGTCCGGCTCGGTTTTGGCGCGCAACGATTGTACGTTGCGTTCGGCAACATCCAGAAATCTCGCTCCTCCGAGCCACGCCTTGGCTGGCGTCATCAGCCCCACCAGCACGCCCGCCAGCGTGGGGTGCACACCACCGCTGTAGGCGCCTGCCCAGACGACGACGGCTGGCAGCAGGTAGGCCCACCATGACCGAACGCCCACCATCTGCAGGAGCAAGATCGCGGCAACCCCCAGCGCGAGCACGCCGAACCCGCTGGCGACGAAGCCCGTCGAGTAGAAAAACGCGATGACCAGGATGGCGCCGACATCGTCGATGACCGCGAGCGCCAGAAGCAAGATGCGCAGCGCTGGCGCAACGCGCTTGCCGAGCAAGGCGAGAACACCGACGGCGAAGGCGATGTCCGTGGCCATGGGCACACCCCAACCCGCGGCGGACACCCTGCCGTGGTTGAACGCCAGGTAAAGGAGCGCAGGCAGAGCCATGCCGCCGATGGCTGCTGCTAGCGGCAAGGTCGCACGACGCAGCTCGCTCAGCTCGCCCCGGAATATCTCGCGCCGGATTTCCAGGCCGACGACGAAGAAGAACACCGTCATCAGGCCATCGTTGATCCAGAAGTGCAGATCGCGTCGGAACTGCCAGGCACCGAGCTCGAAGCCGACGGGTGTGTGCCACAAGGCCGCGTAGACGTCGGCCCAGGGCGAGTTGGCCCAGATGAGCGCCAGGACGGCCGCACCGAGCAAAACCAGCCCGCTTGCGGTTTGGATCGCCAGAAAGCGTTCGACGGGTGCGATCGCGCGCTGCGCCAGCAGGCGAGCAGGCGCCCAAGCGCCGGGCGGAGCGGTGGCCGGGGTCTCGCCGTGGCGATGAGGAGAGCTCATGCAGTACTGGCCTCGAAAGCCACGACTATGCCGTAGCCCGTCGGGCCGCGCGAGCACTCTCTGGCAGCAACTCTCGATTGTTCTATAGCCCGGCGAACTCGCGCAGACGCTCGGCGTCGAGCGTGCGTTCACCGTGCTCGTTGCGAAGCACGAATGACGATGCGAGCTCGGGGCCCGGCTGCGCACGCAAGCTCCACACGCTGAACAGGGGAGCACGACCGGCGCGGGCGATGACGTCGCAGCGCGCGCGCGGGTGAAGCCCCGTGCAGAGTGCAGCCTGGGTCAGCCGCTTGGCTGCGCGAGCGTCGACGCACACCACCAGCACACCGTCGCCGCCAAGCAGCGGGGCTGCGCTGGTGACGTAGTCCTCCACGCCGCCACGATACTCGATGCGTGCAAACGAGCGCTGCTCATCTACGGACGTCAGGGCGGCGTGCGCCGGGAAGTAGGGAGGTGTTGCGGTGATCAGGTCGAAGCCGCTGCCCAGCCCGGCCAGCGTCGAGGAGTGACGTAGATCCCCGCGGTGGGCGCTGATGCGCGCGGAAAACCCGCTATGTGCGATGTTGCGCAGCAGCAGCGAGTAAGAGACCTCCTGCGCCTCCACGCCCACCAGCCGTGCGCTGGGCAGCTTCCAGGCAAGCTGCAGCAGCACGGAGCCCAACCCGCACCCTAGATCCAGCACGCGCTGCGCGTGGGGTGTCGCGTGCCAGGCGACGAATGCCGTGATCAGGTCGTCGGAAGAAAACCGGTGGCCGCGGCGGCGCTGGAGCACCCATACGTCCCGGGTCAGTTGATCGCGCGTGACGCTGCCGAGCTCGGGATCCTCGAAGGCGTGACGGGTCATCGCGGGGGCCTATGGCAGCGCGTCCGGACCCGCCTCGAAGCTACGACGCACTTCCGCCGGGCCGAGCGCTGCCGCGTAGATGCGGAACTCATGGAATCTGCCGGCGAGCTCGGGATCGTTGTACTGCGAGCGGCCGAGCCAGTTGTTGATGTCATTGATGACGAGCAGCGGATCCCCGAGGGCGGTTACGTTGACGCGTGCGCCGTCCATGTAGAGCGACAGCTCCCGCCCGTCGTTGTCGACGACGACGGCCAGATGCGTCCGCACACCGAAGGCAATCGACGACGTTCCGTCGCACACTACCTCCGCCAACGGCAAGTTGTTGTTGTAGGCCACGCGCGGCACTTGCGAGGGGCCGGTCGCCGCGAGGAAGATGTAGCTTCTGCCCGTTCCTTGATCGCCTTCTTCGCTCAGGATCGTATCGCCGAAATCGAAGATTCGTTGCCAGCGCGGGCCGCCGTCCCAGGTGATCCACGCCTCGAACGTGGCATTCAGCAGGTTCCGCAGCAGGCGGTTCGGCAGATCCACGTATTGATCGCTGCTTCCGCCCGCCAACGTCAAGGCGCCAGAGCCGTCGAGCAGCGTGTTCACTACCACGCCGTCTTCACCAGCAACCGAGTCCACGGCGGCGTTGCCAATACCGTCGAAGCTGTAGCGGTGAGCCAGCGCGGAGCTGGATGCGCCGCCTCCGCCGCTCGATGCACCCAGGCCACCGCTGTTCGATCCTGCAGTGCCGCCGGCGCCGCTCGCTCCGTTCGTCCCGCCACAGGCGCTCGAGCTTGCATCCTCCTCGCAGGCGCTCTGCTCGATGACGTCCACGAGCTGAGGTGAACAGCCGCCGAGACCGAAAAAAAGCACGAACTTGCCAGCGGCGCCGAGCATGCGTTCAGCTCTATAGCCTAAGCTGACGGAGGGGTTAAGTGACGCCCCACCACGGGTCGGGGGGGGTGACCTCGAAGCAGGGCGTCGCGGCCAACGTAGCACACCTCATTTCGGAAGTGTGCGCTTCTTCCTCTGCCTGAAGGTTCTCAGGGGCGGCTGCCGCTGGTCGAAAAATTGGCGCCGTCTCCGCCGTTTCCGCCGAACAAGCTAGCGCCACCCACGCCAACGCCGCGTCCCCCGAAGCTCGCCCCGGGCGCACCACCGAAGTCCGAGCCGCCTCGGCCAAAGCCCGAACCGCCGCGGCCTCCGGCGAGATCGTCATTGCGACCGCCTGCGCTGGTGTTTCCACCGTTCAGGCCGAAACCGCCGTTCGACCTGCCGGCGTCATTGTCGAAGCCGCTACCACCCGCGCCCGTCCCACCTCGGTTGCCCTCGCCTGGCTCCTGACCACTGCCGGGCGCGCCGACGATCGGGCCTAGACCTCCGGCACCGCCGTCGTAGGGCGGGGCGGGCTCATCCGCGTCGGAGCAATGCAGGTTCGCACCCGCGAGCAGCGCGAGGACGAACACGCGTACCAGGGATCGCACTGGCTGCGAGGGACGGTTGGTGTTGCTGAGGGCCATGGCTGCGCCTGCGGTTAAAGCAGATTGCGTGCCGAACACAGCTGGAGCGTCTGCGTGATGCGTTCGGCTCGTATGCGCGACGTTGCTCACCGTCGCGCCGGCCGCGAATGGGGCGACGATGCGTCAGTGCGACAAATTGTCGCTCGTGCGGGCGCGTCTTGGCTGGCGTCTTGGGTGCCCATGCTAAACAACGCGCGATGCTGCGCGCCCGGGCGTCACAGCCACAAACCCCGTCGTCCCGCCCACCACGAAGCAATCGCGCACCGAGCGTGCGACGCCGATTGGGCCATCGAGCGCTGCCACTAGCGCTATTCGCCTCGAGCACGGCGGTGAATGCGCAGGTCAATGTCGAGCCTTTGCGGCGGCAGTTGACCGAAGACGGTGTCGGCGCGCGCATCGCTGCTCGCCTCACCGGCTACGAGGGCAATGCGCAAGGCGTGGAGCTTGGCGCCAATGTGCTCGTCGGCGGGCGCCATGGACGCCACTTCGGCTACTCCAGCGCCGCCGGCGACTACACGCGCCTGAACCGCGCAACGCAGGTGTCCAAGACGTTTGCGCACGCGCGCCACAACTACGAATGGACGCACAACCTGTGGTCCGAGCTCTTTGCGCAGGTTGAGTCAGACCGCTTTCGCCGCATCACGCTGCGTGAGCTACTGGGGGTTGGCCCGCGCGTGGCGCTACTCGAGAGGGACACGCTGGCGCTGTTTTACGGGACCGCCTACATGCTCGAGTACACGCGTGTCGGCGAGAATGCCGGCGTGGTCGACCGCACGAGCATTGCGCAACGCTGGAGCAACTATGCAGCGTTCACCTTCACGCCCGACCCGCGTGTGTCCTTTAGTGAGACGTTATATCTGCAACCACGCTTCGACGACTTCGCCGATTTCCATCTGCTCAGCGTGGCGGGACTTCAGTTCGCGCTCACTCCGCGCCTCTCGAGTCGCATCGACGTCACGTTTCGCTACGAAAGCCGGCATCCGCCGCAGGTGCGCCCCTTCGATCTGGACGTGAAGAACGCGCTCGAG
>DASQDA010000128.1:0-1577 GCA_035634435.1 Polyangiaceae bacterium | reverse complement strand
TCGAATCTGCTTTCGATAATAATCTGCGAGTCGGCTACCCAGAGGCGTTCATGCGCGAATACCGCGCGGCGCTGGATGAGCTCGTGTATCAACGCGAGCTCGCAGCGTTTCGGTTGGTCGCATGGCTGGAGTCCGACCTCTTCGCGCTCGCCGACGATTGGTGGGAGCGTCAGGAAGGAAAGCCCAACGCTGACTACGAGCTCTACGTTACGAGTGCGCTCGGCGGGCTGGCGCGTCTGGCAGAGTCGGACCGCGGCATTCAGTATCTGATGGATCTTCGCAACCGCCTGGAGTCGAGCTCGTCCGCGCCGCCGTCGGGGGTGTTGCATGTTATCGGCGACTTCTTGTTCCGGGACACGAAGAGCACGTCCGAGCAGCAAGCCGTGGCAGCGAAGACCTCCACTACACTGTTCGGTGCTTGGAGCGCGTTCGTCGCCGCGGCCGTCGGAGTAGAACAGCGCCTAGTGAGCGGGCCAAACCCGACTACTAACTTGGTTGAAGACGTGCGCGCATTCGCAAGACGTCTCGGCTTGGTACTGGGAGAATTGCTCGGCGTTGATGTCAGCAACATCCCAATTGAACTTTCCATACCCGGCGGGACCAAAAAGACTGTTGTTTCCGTCCCCACGCCCTCCCTCGTTCTTAGCCCGAGCGCTACTGCCGTGATCCGCAAAACGAAGCTGAACACCGAACACGTCGCGCGCATGTGTGCAGTCCTCAACTTCGGCCTCGCCTACGCCGCCTGGCGTCGCGAGCTCGCGAAGGCTGGTGATCCACGCGCCAAGCACATGGCCTGGGCCGACCTGGCGGGCGCTAGCCTGGGTTTGCTGGATAAGACCGCGGCGCTGCCGCAGCTGAACTCTTTTCGCAACCAGATGGCCGGCAAGGTCAACATGGGCGGCGCATTGCTCGGCAACCGCGTCGCGAGCACCCTCGGTCTCCTCGGCGCGCTCGCTTCACTAATCAGCGCGTCCATGGCTACGGCGCAGGAGTTCGAGCGAGGCGACTGGAACAAGGCCATGGCGCACATGACGGAAGGATTTGGCGCGCTGCTCATGGGCGCCGGGTCCACCGTGATGTTGGTCTCGGGCACCACGGGCCCGCTCGCGCTATGGACCGTAACCGCGGGTGCTAGCGTTTCGGCAGCCGGTTTCGTCTGGTCCGTCTTCGCCGCTGACACAGAGATCGATCAGATGCTCAAGTTCTGCGCGTTCGGAGATCAGAGCGGGGGCGACGCACGGCCGGCGCCGGGCTGGAGTCTATGCAAACAAAGCTTCCAGGAATGGAACCCCGGGACAGCCGCGGGCCTCCTGCTCCAACTGCGCGCCTTTCAGCAAATCTTCTATTCGTTCGAAGCCGCGGGCGCGCATCCCACCGGCCCTAGTCTCGCCTCCGATTCCATCTTGCGCATCACCCCGGCAACCCTGCGGCGCGCGTGCTGGTTCGACATACAATACACCGCGGTGTATGGCGGCGTTGGAGGGAAATCGGTGACACGCGAAGGAAAGGCGCTGCTGATCATTCCTGCGACGGCAGGCGACGAGCCGGCGTTCGCAGACCAGAACGGCAACTATGAA
>DASQDA010000127.1:0-3333 GCA_035634435.1 Polyangiaceae bacterium | reverse complement strand
TACCTGATCCCGCGCCAGAAGAAGGAATGTGGGCTCGAGGACGTCCCGGTCGATCTGACGGAGACGGCGGTGCGCACGGTGATTCACCACTACACGCGCGAAGCGGGTGTGCGTTCACTCGAGCGCGAAATCGCCAGCATCTGCCGCAAGGCCGCGCTGCGCGTGGTCAAGGAAGGCAAAGAGCAGAACATCGAGATTCGCGCGACCGACGTGCCGAAGTACCTGGGCGTGCCCAAGTACCGACTGGGCAAGAAGGACGAATCGGACATGGTCGGGCTCACGCACGGCCTGAGCGTGTCGGATCATGGCGGGGACATCCTCGATTGCGAGGTGAGCGTCGTTTCCGGCAAGGGCAAGCTGGTGATCACGGGCTTGCTCGAAAAGGGCATGGAAGAGAGCGCTCAGGCGGCCATGAGCTACATCCGCTCGCGTGCTGCCGCGCTCAAGCTGGAGCCCGACTTTTACCAAAAGGTCGACGTGCACGTGCACTTCCCCGACTTCGTGCGCAAGGACGGGCCCAGCGCTGGTGTGACGATGGCGACGAGCATCGCCAGTGCGCTCACGCGTGTTCCGATTCGTTCCGAGCTGGCCATGACCGGCGAGATCACGCTGCGCGGACGCGTGATGCCGATCGGCGGTCTCAAAGAGAAGTTGCTGGCGGCGCATCGCAACCAGATCACGACCGTGCTCATCCCCAAGGAGAATCGCAAAGATCTGAAAGAGATCCCGCGACGCGTCTTGCGCGGGTTGCGCGTGGTGCTCGTCGATCACATGGACGACGTGCTGCGCGAGGCCCTGCGCTTCGAGGAGCCCGATCTGCTGCTGGGGCCGCGGCGCGCGCTGCTCGAGTACCGCAATGGTGAGCTGCTGCACGAGGAAGAGGCGCTACGCCCCTCGCGGCCGCCGCCAGCGCCGGAGTTGCCGCCCGGGGAGCAACCCGGCCTTTCGTAGTCCGTCGACGCGGAACAGCGTTTCGGGTTCTACGTCACCGCTGGTTGGAGCGCCGAGCTCGCTGGCAGAGTGCGAACGGAGCTCGTGCGCGGCGGTCACTTGCTGGTGGCCTCCGCCAGCACCTCGCGCTTCAGGTCGCGATCGACGAGCAGGAAGCCGAACGGCAGCACGGCCGCCAGCAGCAGCTTGAGCGAGGTGCGCAGCGGCCATTCACGCTCCAGATGCGCGCGCAAGAGGACCACCAGGAAGAGCAGAAAAAGAACACCGTGCAGGCTGCCTACGATGCGTACGGCCAACGGGTACCCGAGAGCGTATTTGAGCGGCATCGCGATCAGCAGCAGCGCGAGCAAAGAGATGCCCTCGAGCAAACCGACGAGTCGAAGGATACGAACGGCGTTCATGTGCCCACGGAGCCACAACTGGCTCCGGAGCGAAACTCGTTTCGGGCGCGCGTGTTGCTTGGACGGGTCAGCTGACAGCTCGAGTTGACTAGGAGCTCGCCAGGGCGTGCAGGGTAGGCAGCGGCAAGTGGTCTGGCAGCGGCACCGTGTCGATGCGGTGCTCGACGAGGTCGGTGATTTCGATGGAGTCGTAGAAAGCCCGCAGCGCGAGCTCGACCTGCGTGCCCTGTTCGAAGTGGGGCAGACCCTGCGTGGGCTCGACGCGCAAGGCTCGCACGAACGGGTTCAAACGCGTGAGCTGCGGCAGCCGCTCGAAGCTCGTATAGGCGTCGCGATCGTACAGCACGAACGTCGGTACCTTCAGCTGCTGATAGAGCTCGAAATACGCGTTGGGCGTGGAGAGGGAGCCGCGCAGGAAGGCGAGGGGGGCAAAGCGAGCTCCCGGCGCGCGCGCGCTGAGGTAGGCGTGCTCGGCAAGGTCCTCGTCGACGGGGCCGTAGAACGACTTCTTGAGGTAGTGGCGGATGGCTGGGCGGGTTGTGAGAAGCGAGAAGAAAAGCTCGGAAGCGAGCCGGCTCTTGGCGAAAGCGTCCAGCGTGCGGTGGAGACGTTGCGGCCTCGCGGGTACCTCACTCAAGCCCGTAGGAGAGAGCAGCACGAGGCTGCGAACCAAGGCGCGCGACTGGACAGCCACACGTGCTGCGACCTCGCTGCTCAGGGAAAGGGCTACGATGTCGACGGGCTCGCCGCCGGGTGCCGCGACGGTGCGGAGAAAGCGAGTGAGCGCTTCGGCGTACAACGCGGGGGTGTACGCGCGTGGACCACGGTCTGACAAGCCGAAACCGGGCCAGTCGAGCGCGTAGATCTGACGATCGCGAAAGGCCTCGAACAGCGGCCGCATCTCGTTGGATGAGGCTGCCGCGTTGATGCTGTGAAGGAGGACGAGCGGTGGCCCTTCGCGGCCCACGGTCGCCGCGTAGTAGCCAACGCAACCGACGTCATTGCCGAGCGCGACGCGGTTGGGCTGTGCCTGGACGAGCTGCGCCAGGCTCGGCGGTCTGGGGGGTTGAGCAAGGATCGTAAGCGAAGACATTTGGGCGCTGGCAGGAGCAAAGCGCGTGCCGCGCATTTCTACGCGTTTTCACGCTGCCCAGAAGGAGCGCGGCTCCGGGGGCGCGGTAGAGCGTGAGCTACATAGCCACGGGGCGTGGCGAAAGCGTCGGCGGGCGTGGAATTCAGGCGAAGGTGGTGCCGTCCCAGCCCCAATGGTGCGGCGCCACGTTGCAGAACTCGATGTAGATACGTGACGTGGGCAGCTCCAGGGCGTCCGAGAGCAGCCGGCACAGCACATTGCTCAAGCGCGCGGTGAGCGCAGGCGACAGCTGATTGCCCACATTCTTCAGCTCCGCGTAACAGGCGGGAGCGTCGGTACCGGCGAAGGTCATGCGCGCGTCGGCGTGCAGCACGGTCATGATGTCGCTCTCGCGTTTGCCCAGCTCGTGCGCGAGCGTCGACGACAGCGACGACAGCAGCACCTGCATGCGGACAGCTTCGGGGACGCTCGCGGAGGTATAAACTCGAATCAGCGGCATGCGGTCTCCTCGGGGTACGACGCTCTCGCTCGTTTACGGTATGCAATTGCGCAGGTCACGAGCAATTTAATCGCCGGGCTGCGTACGACGCCGTGCGAAGGGGTGCCGCTCGAGCAGCGCCGCGTTAGCTCGAAATCAGCTTCAACGAGCGACCGGCCAACACCTCGTTATGCGATCCAGTACGGTAGCCGCCGAGGTCGAGCGTTACATAGAGAAAGCCCAAACGTCGGCCGGCGTCGAGCACGGCCTCACGTTTGCCGGGAGCCAACAGCTCAGGCAGGTCGCTGAGCTCGAGCTCGATGCGTGCCAGCTTGTCGTGCAAGCGCACACGCACCTGACGAAAACCGAGCGCTTTGAGCTCGGCTTCCAGCTCACCTCTTTGTGCGAGG
>DASQDA010000126.1:0-7189 GCA_035634435.1 Polyangiaceae bacterium | reverse complement strand
GTTTGTCATCCGGGGACTCCCCCTCGATCTTGTCCAGCTTCAAGTACATATCGACGGCCATGTGCTTCTCCTATTCCTCTTCCTGCGTCCGTGCCCGCGGCCCTTGGTAACGAGTGCGTCACCCAGACGCCGCGGGGATGCGCGCGCATCCCGCTCCCAGACGTAATCTTCCGCCACTATACTCCGGCTCGCACGCGGTCAAGGGTGCCGAATCGCACGGTCCGCACAACAATTTCGGATGCAGACGGTTCACACGTCCTAGAGTGAGCGCTAGAGCGGACAGCATCTCCCGCGCCAGCTCCGTTCATCTTGTGTATAAGTTGGACCGCCCGATGACACACGTGCTTTTCGCCGTCGCAGCTGCCGCGCTCGTCGCCAGTTGTGGGTCTTCCCCAAGCCCCGCACCGCGACCCGCTGCGAAGCCTTGCAGCGCCGTCCGTCCCACACTAGCCATCGCCGCAAGTGAGCGGGTCAACGCGACAGCGGCTGGTGCTGGGCGTCCGGTGCAGGTGCGCGTGTACCTGCTGAAGGGGGATGCCCGCTTGAGAAACGCAAGCTTCGAGGAGATCTGGCAAAATGACGCCGAGATCTTGCAGGGCGACCTGATTCAGGTCGACCAACACACGTTGTTTCCCGGCAAGAGCCAGCAAGTGCGTCTTGCGCCCAAAGGCGAAGCGCGTCACGTCGCCGTCGTGGCCTTGTTCGGTGAGCCGCAGGGTAAGGATTGGTTCGTGAGCTACGAGCTCCTGCCGCCGCGCACGCGCCCGCCTTGTCCACGTGAGGCGCCGAAGCTAGCCGTCTGGCTCGACCGCATGCAAATTCAAGACGGCGATGGACGAGCGGAGGAGCCCGCTCCGGAAGAGCCACCGGGCACCGACGCAAGCTCGACGGGGGGCACGCGCGACTGACATGCCGAACAAGCCAATTTGGACCGAAGGGTTGTTGCTCAGCCAGCATCACTTCCAGCAGCAGGACCGGTACCACGAGGCGCTGGTCCGCGAGCGGCTACAGGCCATCTCGCACTATGACTGGGGTGTTACGGCGGTCGAGATCGACGAACGCGGATTCGCAGCTGGGCAATTTCGCTTGAAGCGGTTGGCCGCAGTGTGGCCCGACGGCGCGAGCGTCCGCTGCGGCGAAGGCAGCGAAGAGCCCGTCCCGGCGCCCCGCAATCTGCCCGCCGATGCGCTGCGTATCGAAGTCTTCATCGGGCTCGCGTACGAGGCCGATGCCGTCGCCTTGATCGCAACCAACGAAGACGCGGCCGCCGCGCGCCGCTACGTCCGCGAGCAGCGTGCCGTCGTCGATCTGAACACGGGGGGCTCGGCCCAAGATCTGGAGTGGGCACGGCCGAACCTGCGCATCTTCTTCAACGACGAGCGTCAGGATGGCTTTGCTACCTTTCGCATCGCGGAGCTCTTGCGCCAGGACAACGGGCAGTTCCAGGTCCTCGACACCCGCGTACCACCGGTCCTGTATCTGTCGGCGGCTACCTTCCTGCAGAATGGTGTGCAGCGCATTCTGGCAAACATCGTCGCCCGACAGCAGAAGCTCTCCGCGGAACGTAAGCAACGCCAGGCCGGCAGCGTCGAGTTTCACGCCAGCGACGCGCGCAAGTTTTGGCTTCTCCACACGCTGAACGGGGTCATTCCCACGCTCAACCACCTGATCGATACGCCGCGCACGCATCCGGAGGAGGCTTACCTCGCGCTGGCGACGTTGATCGGGCAGCTGTGCAGCTTTTCCTCTGCCGCAGAGCCTTCAGACATTCCGAAGTTCAACTACCTGGAGCTGGGCGAGGTCTTCGAGAGCTTGTTCGCCACCACCTTGCGCCTGCTGCCTGGCAACATCGAGCAGTCGTTCGTCGAGATTGCGCTCGAGCATCGCCCCGATGGCATGTTCATAGGCAAGATGCCGGACCCGAAGCTCGCAGGGCACGAGCTGTTCATCGCCGTCAAAGCCAACATGGCGGAGTCGTTCATTCGCGAGCGCGTGCCAGCCGTGCTGAAGATGGCGGGCTGGAATCAGATCTACGACGTGGTCAAGCAGGCGCGCCACGGCGTGCGTGTCGAGATCGAGTGGAACCCCTCCGGGGCGCTGCCGGTCAAGCCGGGCTTGTGTTTCTTCAGAGTGCGCCGCGAGGGGCCTTACTGGGATGACATTGCCAAGTCGTCCACGCTGGCGCTCTACCTGCCTGCCGACGGGGACTGGGCCGGCACCACGCTGTCGCTATACGCCGTCGATCCGGCTCAGCTGCGCTAGAAAGAGGCAGCGGTGAACGACCAAGTTTACTGGGCCTGCGCCGACGTGCTGGTGCTCGCCGTCCAGCTGCCGAGCGCGGCCAACTTGCCGAGCGCGGCCGAGCTGCGCCAGCGTGTGCTCACGGCGCTCGACACCATGATTGGCAAAGGGCGCGCCGCGGGGCTCAACGACGCCGACCTCGCCGAAGCTCGCTACGCTCTGGTGGCGTTCATCGACGAGCAGATCCTCAAGTCGAATTGGCCCGGCCGCAATGAGTGGATGGGCCAGCCGCTGCAGCTGCTGCTCTATCGCGAGTACACTGCCGGCGAGAATTTCTTCGTGCGCATGCGTGCGCTGTTGCAGCAAGGCACGCGTCCGCTCGCTCTGGAGGTGTACTACCTCTGCCTCGCTCTCGGTTTTCGCGGAGCCTACGGCTTGAGCGGCGACCTGACCGCGCTGACCACCTACGTCGACGCGGCGCGCCAGCAGATCGCGCGTGCGCTGCCGCCCGCTGCGAAGCTTGCTCCCCACGCGCAACCGAGCGAACGAGCGCCCGCCGTACGCACCAGCTACGCGCCGCTCATTGGTCTGATCGCCGGTTGCATCCTGCTCGTGTGCGGCGTGCTCTTCGGCTTCCGTCACTCGCTCCAGTCGCGCGTGGAAGAAACCCTTCGACAGGTCCCGCTGGCAAGCTCCGGCGTGAACCCTTAACGAGGCGACGATGTTGTGGCTAGGGCTTGCTCTGCTCGTGGTGGTGCTCAGCGTCTGGGCAACGGTGCTGCTGCTGGCGCAGCCCGTGTGGATGGCTTTGGCGTTCACCGCGCTAGCCGTGCTGGTTTTCACGGGCGTGCTCGTCTACCGGAAGCTGCGCGCTTCGGCGCGAGCTGCCGCCCTGGAGAGGGAGCTGATGCGGCAAGCGTCAGCGCAGGCCGACCAGGTTCGTCCTGATCGACGGCCGGAGATCTTGGCGCTGCAAGCGCAGATGAAGTCCGCCATCGAGTCGCTCAAGCGCACCAAGGTCGGCTCGCGCGGAGGCCGCTCGGCGCTCTACGCGCTGCCCTGGTACGTGATCGTCGGGCCACCTGCTGCCGGCAAGACGACGGCGCTCGCACAGTCGGGTCTTGCGTTCGTGGCGCCGGGCGGCGGGAGCGCCAGCAAAGTGCGCGGCACCGCCGGTACCCGCAACTGCGACTGGTGGTTTTCCGCCGAAGCCATCTTGCTCGACACGGCTGGGCGCCTCGCGACGGAGGAGGACGACCGCGACGAATGGCTGGCTTTTCTGGGGATCGTCAAGCGCTTCCGCGGCGACCGCCCGCTCGACGGCATCGTGGTCGCGGTCAGCGTCGAGGATCTGCTGAGCGCGACCGAAGTGCGGGTCGAGGAGCTCGCCAAGGAGCTTCGCTCGCGCGTTGACGAGCTCATGAGCCAGCTCGAGATGGTGCTGCCCGTCTACGTCATGTTCACCAAGACGGACCTGCTGGGCGGCTTCGTCGAGTTCTTCGGCGACTTCAGCAAGGTTCAGCGAGGTCAAGCCTGGGGAGCCACCTTCGAGCTCGACGACGAACGTCTGGATGAGCCCGCAGCCGCCATCCACGGCGAGTTCGACCTGCTCGTCCAGGTTTTGCACGCGCGCATGCTGGAGCGGCTGGCGCGTGAGCCGCTGCCCGAGGTGCGCGCGCGCATCTTGCAGTTTCCGGTCGAGTTTCAGGCGCTGCGCACGCCTATTGCTCAGTTTCTCGAGGAGATCTGCCGCTCGAATCCCTACCAGGAGACACCGCTGCTGCGGGGTTTCTACTTCTCCAGCGGTACGCAGACGGGACGCGCGCTCGACCGGGTGCTCAGCAACATGGCCCGCGGCTTCGATCTGCGTTTCGGCAATCACGATGCTCATTCCCAGCCGGCGCAGAGCTACTTCGTCACCGAGCTCTTTCAGAAGATCATCTTCCCCGACCGCCACCTGGCAGTCCGTTCCAATAGCCGCGTACGACGGCGCGCGCGCCGCCAGGCCTTGCAAGCCGGCGGGGCCGTGCTGGTGAGCCTGGCGATCGTCGCTCCCGCGGCCTCCAGCTACGCCGACAATCTAGACCTGGTGGACGCTACGCGACGCGACATCGAAGAAACAGCACGCCTCGAGCGCGGGGCCAGCGCGGCAGCAGCGGCCAGCGCGCTCGACCGCCTGCTCGACAGACTCCAGCACCTGGAGCGCGAGAAGAGCAGGTTCCAGGTGCGTGGCTTGCTAGGGCCTCACACCGCCCCTGAGCTACACGCCGCCCTCAGTCGAGCCTACCTGCAGAGGCTGCGCGCCATGGTGAGCGGCCCGGTGCGCACGCAGATCGTCGCCGACGTGCGCGCAGCGGGCGATCTAGTGCGTACCGATCCGGAGAACTTTCAATCGGCGTATCAAGATCTGAAGCTCTATCTCATGCTCACCAAGCCCGAGCATCTGCAGGTGGACTGGGCGAGCGCTCAGCTATCCCAGACCTGGGCGCGCGCCATTCGCGGCAATGGTGAGTCCGACGATCGGCTCCGCACCCACGCGCGTTACTACGTGGAGGCGCTCGCCGCTGACCACGCTTGGCGCTGGGAGACCGATGCTTCCATCGTGGCGCGCGCGCAGGGCCGATTGGCATTCCAGCCGATCGAGGAGCTTCGCTATAGCTGGCTGGTCGACAGCGCGAAAGGAGCCCCGCCCATCCGCCCGGAAACGATCTTCTTCGGCGCTTCCTCCATGTACTGGACGGCGCGCGACAACGTCGAGGTTCCCGGGCTGTATACCGCGCTGGGCTGGGAAAAGGTGCGAGCTTTGCTGGAGTCGCCCGATGCGCGCCTGGAGCTCGAGCCGTGGGTGCTGGGCAAGGCGGGCACCGAGCGCGGTGGCACCGAGAAGTCGAGCGCAGCTCGCCTGCGCGATCTTTACTTCCAGCGCTACGTGAGCGCCTGGTCCGACTTCCTGGCAGGGCTGGACGTCAAGGCACCCACGGACATGCGCATGGCTCTGGAGGAGTTACGCGCTCTTTCGGAGGCGGACGGGCCCTACATCCGGCTCTTCCGCACGCTTTCCGACAACGTCACGCTGGAGCTCAAGGACGCTTCCCTGCTCGATTCCGTGATCGAGAAGGGCAAGGTAGCGGCGGCCAAGGTGGTCGACAAGCTGGACGGCAAAGACGCGGGTGCGCCGGAGCGGACGGTGTCCTCCGTGGAACGCCATTTCCGTCCGCTCCTGCGTTTCGCGTTCGGCCACGCGACACCGGGCAAAGGCGAAGCGCCGCCCTCCGGGCTCAGCCAGTACCTGGCCCACTTGACCACTCTCGAGGTCTCCCTCAGTCAGCTGGCGGAGTCCAAGAGCGAAGCAACCGTCGAGTTCGAGACCGAGCTATCCCGCACGGCGGGCGCCGTTCAGAGGTTGCTGGGCGGGCTCGAGCCGCGCACGCGCATGACCCTCGAGCCGCTCCTGATGAACCCCATCCGCGGTAGCCGCGCCGGCGTCGTGCGCGCGGACTTCGCGGCGCTCAGCGAACGCTGGAAAGCCGAGGTCTGGGAGAGCTGGAACACCAAGCTAGCCTCCCGCTATCCGTTCAGCGACGTCCCCAGCGAGGCGACGTTGGCGGAGTTCGCTGAATTTTTCCGGCCCCAGACGGGCACGATCTGGAAGTTCTACACCCAGAGCCTCGAAGGCCGTCTCGAGCGCAACGGCAGCCAATTTTCGATCAAGGCGTCCGCTGATCCGTTGCCGTTTCGCGGTGACTTCCTGCGCTGCCTGAACTTCGCGCAAGAGATCACGGACGCGGTGTTCGGCGCCGCGCCCGAGCCCAACGTACCGCTTGGCCTCAAGATCCAGAGTGTGGGCAGCAATATCTCGGAAGTGTCCCTCTTGATCGACGGCCAGGCGATCGTCTATCGCAACGAGCCGGAGCGCTGGATGGCGACGCAGTGGCCCGGCAAGGGCACACCGCGCGGGGGCACGCTGCGCGTCAAAGGCGCAGGGTTCACCGACGAAATCCCACGTGCCGGCGATTTCGGGTTGTTCCGCTTGCTGGCCGCGGGCTCCATCAAACCAAGCGGCGCGCTCGCGGAGGGAGTGCCGGTGTTCGTCGCGACGTGGAGCTTGACGCGCCCGGGCGAGCCGCCAGTGACAATCGAGCTCCGCCCGGCCAAGAGCAGTCATCCGCTGTCGCGCGACTTCTTCCGACGGCTCAAGTGTCCGCCCGCCGTTACCGATGCGACGGCGGCGGCGGCGCCCGGAGCGCTGCCACGATGAGCCCCTTGCAAGCTGGCAGCTTGGGTGCGGTAGGAAAGCTGCGGGCGCGCGCGGACTTCGTTCATTTGCGCAGCCATCACCCGTCCTTTAGCGTCTTCGAAGCGTGGATGGCACACAGCGCCGAGTGGGCCGCCTCGCGCGGTGGCAGCGCGTGGCCGGAGGCATTCCGCGAGGGCGGAACACAGGCGTTCGTGTTCCGGACCGTCACCAGCGGTCGCGATAGCGCCTGGCTCGCGGGCGCGATGGCGCCGAGCTCCGATCAAGCCGGGCGCCTCTTTCCGCTCGCCGTTGCCCTCCCGCTGAGCGCCCCTGCCGAGGTCCGCGCGCAGCCCGCGCTCTTGCCGCTCTTGCTCGAGCCTTGTTGGCGGACCGCGAGCGAGCTGGTCAGCGCCGCGCTCGCCGACCCGCAGTACCCACTCACGGAGCAGCTGGCAGGACGCGAAGCGTTGAGGCAGCTAGACACCGTCGAGGCGGTGAGCTCGCTCGACGAGTGGATCCGCGAAGCGACGCTGACTGAGCTCTGGTCATTGATTTCCGCGGGCGGGCAGCTACCGAACATCCCGGAGGCGCTCGGCTGGCTATCGGCGGTCATTCGCCCGGTGCGCGGCATGGAAGCCAGCGACACGCCGCTTTCGCTGCGTTTGCCCCTGGGCGCAGCGGGAGGTGCCGCTGTGTGTTTTTGGCTGGCCC
>DASQDA010000125.1:0-4786 GCA_035634435.1 Polyangiaceae bacterium | reverse complement strand
AGCTCGCCGAGATCCGGGAGCGCTGCGGAGCGCTGCGCCAGCGTGTGGACGCCTACAACGGGGAGCAGGGCCGCAGGAACGAGTACCAGCAGGTGATTACTTATGTCGGGCAGTGTGTCTTGGAGCGGGATCGGGAAGAAGGAGCGAGTGAAGATGTCTAGAACTACTTTGAAGGGGGCAAGCGGGCTCGTGAGTCGGCTGCGCAGGCTAGGCGCAGGGTTGGTGCTGGTGAGCTGCGGCGGCGCGGTCGGGGGACCCAGCACCGGCGGTGAATCGCACTTTCTGCGGTTCTGCGACAGCGCGTGCGGCAACGGCTTGGATTGCATCTCCGGGGTGTGCACCCGCGGCTGCATCACGGGCTCGCCATCGTGTGGTGGCCTTTCCAAGGACGCGGTGTGCACCGCCGACAGCATCGAGCCCGGCGCCGTCGCGGTGTGTGATGTTTCGTGCACTGCCGACGGCGACTGCTCAAGCCTTGGCTCTACTCACCGCTGCGATGCCGGCTACTGCCGGGCACCGAAGCTCGGCAGCGGTGGCAACGCCGGACAGGGCGCGGGCGGCAGCGCGGGCGTCGGGCAAGCGGGAAGCGGCAACGCCAGCGCGGTTGGGGGCAGCGCCGGCAACTCCTCTGGCGGTCTGGGCGGCCTCGGCGACGGCAGTGCGCTGCTTCCCGTGTTCGCATGCCCTGAACCGATGCCGGACAGCGACTTCATTCAGGTCGACAGCTCGCTATTGGCCGGGGACAGGCTCAGCTTGAAGGTGAGTCATTCGGGCGGCTGCGAGGAGCATTCCTACGGCCTCTGCTATGGAGCTTTCCTCGAGTCGTCACCGGTTCAGACCACGCTCGGGTTGATTCACGCCCCGAACAGCGACGACTGTCAGGCCCTCGTGACGCAGACCCTCACCTTCGACCTCACGCCGCTGGCCGAGCACTATGCCCGTTCTTACGCGACCACCAGCGGCGAGATCAGCACCAATTACGGCCCTTACACCTTTGGCGAGCTGAGCTGCGAACGACGCACCCAGGTAGCCCTTGCACAGCTGAGCAAGCTCGACGAGTACCTGGACATCGGGTGCGAGACCGACGCTGACTGCAACTATACCGGCAGACATACGTCGTGCAGCCCGGGCTGCGGGCTCATGGCATCGACCAGGGGTGTTGCCGAGCTCAGCGCCGCGACGGCGGCCATCGAGCGCGGTGTCTGTACCGATTTCGAAGCGGCTTGCGACCCCATCGCCGTGCCGCCGTGCGCCCCACCGCCGCAGCTTACGTGTGTCGAAGAGCAATGCGTCATGGCTGAGAATTGAGGAACGCCCGTCGCCGCTGCCTCCATCTCGAGGCGGCTCAGCGCTCTGCAGAGTCGCCCATGGCCGCAGCGGCGGTGCTCGGGTCTTCAACGCCCATCACGAGCCCCTCGATATCGTGCTTTTGCGTCACGGGGACGAGCGCGTCGACTACGCGGCACACCAGGTGCCGTCGCACGGATTCCGGCAAGGCGTCGTAGTAGTCACGCGTGACCATGAGGTCGTGCAACGCGGCATGACCCGCGCCCGGTGCATCGATACCAACGACAAGCACCGGGCGCGCGATGGGCGATGGGTGCGCTGTACCGCGGTGCACCGTGAGCGCGCTGCGCGCAGAGATGTCGCCGGCACGCGGGTACTTCCTGGAGCCGAGCTCGGCGAACCTGGGCCAGAGCTCCGCAGGAGGAAACATCTGGTGCTTCCAAGATCGGCCGTCGTCGTACTGCGTGCCGGGTGCGACCTCGAATGGCCCCATGTCCTCGGTGACATCCACACCGGTAAGGTTGAACGCCAAGGACGTCAGGCGACGCTGTTCATAGGTTTCGGGCGGCGCCGGGAAATCGCGGTGCCACGGCTGAAACTTCGCGCCCTGAAAGGGCACGTCGAATCCGACCTCCACGATCTCGTAGTCAGCACCCAGCGCGCTCTCGCAGATGGCGGTGACCCAGGGGTGAGTGACGATGTCGACGAAGCCGGCGATCTCCTCGGGGTGCACCTCGACATACCAGCGGCGTGGACCGCGCCCCACGGCTCCGCCCGGTCGCTGGATGGCCTTCCAGAAGGCCGTCATCATGTCTTCCCGCATGCGCTCGACCCAGGCGCGGGGAAAGGCGCCTTGAAGAGCGGTGATGCCGTCTGCGTGCAGGGTGTCCACGTAGCGTGTGATGTCGAGCGCCATCAGCTGCTCAAGCATAGCTTGCCCAGCGCGTCGCGCGAGACTTGCGGGCGCGGGGCTCGAGCGCAGCGAACGAGGGCGCTACTTGCCGATTCCGCGTTTGACCAGAAAGTCGAACATGGCCTTCTCGGCGTCGGGCCACGCGGCAGCCGGCGTCGAGAAGCCGTGACCCGCGCCCGGCACGAAGCGAATCTCCGCATCGGCGCCCGCGGCCTTGAGCTGTGTGTCCAGGGTCTGGCTCTGCGCCACGGGGATGGTGCTGTCGTTGGCGCCGTGTACGCTGATGAGGGGTGGCACGTCCTTGCGGACATAGCTGAGCGGGCTCAGACGCTCGGCTAGCTCGTCACGATTGGGAGTGTTGGCAGGAAGCCATTGAACGGCGAACCCGGTGTTTCGTCGTAACAGGTCGGCCACATCCGCGGGCCCGTATCCGTTGACAATCGCCGCGATCTTGAAGTCCGTGGGGCTCGTTGGGCCCAGTTGCGCAGCGGGCGTGGCCATGCCAACCATCAGCGCCAGGTGCCCGCCAGCGGAGCCACCCGTGACCACGTAGCGCGTCCTGTCGACTCGGTAGTAATCCATATGGTCCCAGAACCACTTGGCGGCGAGAAGCGCGTCCTGCACGGCTGCCGGTGCGATGCCGCCTGTGCTGGAGCCATTGGCGACCCGATACTCGACCGTACACACCACGAAGCCATGCGCCAGAAAGCGACTGTAGAAGCTGGCCATGGTGGCCTTGTCGCCCTGAATCCAACCGCCGCCGTGGAACATGACGACGGCAGGTAGAAGCTCGCTGCTAGCGTTGCGATTGGCAGGGTAGATGACGTCGAGCCGCTGCGCGGGAAGCGGCCCGTAGGGGATGTTGCCTTCGACTTTGTATTGCGATCCGGCGCTCGCGATCTTGATGGTCGAGCTCCTGTCGGACACGGGCGGCTGAATCGGCGCTGCTCCACCGCTGCCCGCTCCGGAGGCGCTACCTGCCGAGCCGGCCGCGCCCCCTGCCCCTGCTTGGCCTGTGCTCGCGTCGCCGCTGCCCCCCGCCACACTCGCTGCGCCGCCGCTCGCAGCGCCACCCGGGCTGACGCCGCCGCCGCTCGCCGTCCCGCCGCTCGCCGTCCCGCCGCTCGCTGGCTGGCTGCCCGCGCTGCCGCTCGAGCCCACGGCGCCGCCGCTACTGGTGAGTGACCCGCCCTGAGCGGCATCGCTGCCCCCGAGGCCGCCCACGAAGCTAGCGCCGGCGCTCGCGCCAGCGCCGGTGCTCGCGCCACCGCTGCCAGCGAGCCCGGAGCTGCCTGCCACCGGTTCCTGGCCAGCACCAGTGGCGTCCGTTCCGCACGCCACCAAGGCCGTCAGGATCGTCAACAAGCAGCTGGAAAAGAGGAGCTTCGGTTGGGTCATGCATTCCTGCTCGTGGAGCGAGTCGCAGCGCGCTTCATCACTCACGCGGGTGTCCGTTCCAATGAAGCCCGGCGTCACCTGCTGATCAAGTGCGGCCGTCAAAAGACACGCGAGAGTGCACAACAAAGTCGGATGGCGGGAACTGTCATCGGGTGGCGCACGTGCGCCTACTGCACCACGCGCGGAAAGTAGCACCGCCAACGGTCTATCACCCGTGCACTGTCCGACAGCACGTCGGTGCACCACCGCGCCTGTGATAGCGGGTTTCACTGCGCAGGCGCGGCGCCGGAGTGCTCAGCCGAAGTGCTGCTGCGCGCTGCGCTTCAGCTCCTGCTCGGCGGGATTGCGCTTGCGAGTGGCAAGCGACCAGCCGTGACCGCGGGCGAGCCGCCCAGCGTGAGTGGGTTTGGGGCAGATCCGGCACCAGCAGCTCGATCGCTCGAAAGGCGGCGACCCGCTCGATGTCGCGTACCAGTAGCACTCGACGTACGGTTGCCGCGCCGCCGCCGGCAGGAGCTCACGATACGTATGGCGCAAGTCCACGCGCGACGATAGCGGAGCTGCACCGCAATTGCCTGCCCGCGCTCACCGATGCTGTTAAGTTCGCGCCATGAGCCCCGCAATCGATCTGACCTCTACCGCGACCGCGCCGTTCCAGGCCACCAGCGAGCATCGCCTGCTGCTCTCATTCGTGGGAATGTGGAGTGGTCCCACCAAGCTCTGGCTCGACCCTGCCGCTCCTCCCACCGAGACAACGACGGAGCTCGAAGGGGAATCCGTGCTCGGAGGCCGCTGGCTGCGTTTGACCTACACGGGAACGGCCTTCGAGAAGCCGCACGCGGGCGAGATGCTGGTGGGCTTCCACAAGGATCCGGGACAATACGAGCTGGCCTGGGTCGACAGCTCGCACACCGGCTCCGCCATCATGCTGTCTCGAGGGAAAGTGAGCTCGACCGGCCTGGTGAATGTGCTGGGGGACTACCTGGCGGGCGATCAGCGCTGGGGCTGGCGCACGCTGCTGTCGCGGCCCAGCGACAACGAGCTCCTGATCGAGGCGTTCAACGTGACGCCCGACGGCAAGGAAGAGCTCGCCATCCAGAGCCGGCTCCAGCGACGAAACCTCTGACCGGAGGCGGTGCCCAGCGAGACGTTCGTCGCGAGCGCGCAGGCACTCGCTTCCACTAGCTC
>DASQDA010000124.1:0-1887 GCA_035634435.1 Polyangiaceae bacterium | reverse complement strand
TTGTCATTGACGACGACGCGCGCCCCCTCGCGGGCAAACAGCAGCGCCGTCGCCCGGCCGATGCCATGCCCTGCCCCGGTGATGATCGCGACCTTGCCTTCGAGAAGACCCATGCGCGTATCCTTTCCGAGCGGCTCGCTGCTAGCAAGCTGCAATGCGGCGGCGCCAACGGCTTTCACCAGGCGCCGCTGAGCGCCAGCGTGGCTCGACGTGGCTCGCTCGCCGAGCCGCGTACTCCGAAATCGACGCTCAACGCCAGACCCACGCCCAGCGCCGCGCCCGCAGCGTCCCACACCAGGTCTCTCCACGACGCGCTCCCGCCGCCTCCTGTCAGATCCCACAGCTCCTTGCCCGCTCCGGCTCCGAGCGCGAGGGTTGCCCCGGCAAGGGCACGCCGCTGCCGATCCTTCCAGAGCAATGCCCCGAGGCCGTAGCCGCCGGCCGCGATCCCGGCTGATACGCCCAAATGTAACGCCTTGTCGGGGCCCCACCACGGATCCGAGCGCTGCTGCGCCAACGCCCTCGCGGGATGAACGCTGAGCGCCGCCAGAGCCGCGAGGGCACACGCCGCACGGCGCGTTGCGCCCCGTAGAGCCCGCTCGCGGCGTGGCTGCGTCTGCCGTGCCGAAAGTGCTATGACCGCCCGCACGCCATGCCCCGACGTCTCCTCGTCACGAGCGCTCTGCCGTATGCCAACGGTCACATTCATCTCGGGCATCTCGTCGAGTATCTGCAAACCGATATTTGGGTGCGCTTTCAGCGTTCGTTCGGGCAGCGTGTCGTCTACCTGTGCGCCGACGACACGCATGGGACGGCCATCATGATGCGCGCGCGGCAGGAAGGACGGAGTGAGGAGGCGCTCATCAGCGAGATGAGCATCGCTCATCAGCGCGACTTCGCTGACTTCGGCATCCGGTTCGATCACTACGGAAGTACTCATTCAGAAGCCAATCGTGCTCTGTGCGCCGAGGTGTGGTCCGCGTTGCGGAGCGCGGGCCTGGTGGTGGAGCGTAGCGTTACCCAGCTCTTCGACACCAGCGCTGGCGTTTTTCTCGCCGATCGGTTCGTAAAAGGTCGCTGCCCGCGCTGCGGCTCGCCCGACCAGTACGGCGACTCCTGCGACAAGTGTGGGAGCACCTATAATGCGTCGGAGCTCGTCGACGCCGTGAGCACGCTCTCGGGCTCCGTGCCCGAGCTGCGCAGCGCGCTCCACCTGTTCGTTCAGATCGAGGCGCTGCACGACTTCCTCGCGGCCTGGGTGCAGGAGCCAGGACGCTTGCAACCGGAGATCGCCAATTACCTCAAGGGGCACTTTCTGGCAGAGCCGTTGCGCGACTGGGACGTCTCGCGACCCGCTCCCTACTTTGGCTTCGAGATTCCGGACTCACCCGGCAATTATTGGTACGTCTGGTTCGATGCGCCCATCGGCTACATGGCCGCGACCCGCGAGTGGTGTGAGCTGACGGGCGAGCGCTTCGAGGCTTGGTGGCGCTCGAGCGACACGGAAATCCACCACTTCATCGGCAAGGACATCACTTACTTCCACACGCTGGTCTGGCCGGCCATGCTGAAGGCAGCTGGCTTTTCGCTGCCTCATCGCGTGCAGGTGCATGGGTTTCTCACCGTGGGCGGCGAGAAGATGTCCAAATCGAAGGGTACCTTCGTGCTCGCACGGACCTATCTCGAGCACCTCGATCCCGCTTACCTGCGATATTACTACGCGAGCAAGCTCGGCACCCGGGTCGAGGATCTCGACATACAGCTCGACGAGCTCGTCTCCAAGGTAAACTCCGACCTGGTAGGCAAGGTGGTCAACCTGGCCAGTCGCACCGCGCGTTTCGTCGAGGCAACGGGGTTGTCGGCGGAGTACCCGGAGGATGCGGGCCT
>DASQDA010000123.1:0-2680 GCA_035634435.1 Polyangiaceae bacterium | reverse complement strand
CGGCTGGTGGTGCAGGGGGCGGACGTCATCTGCTTCGTGGCTGATTCTCGTATCTCCGAAACTCAGCACAACGCTGACTCCTTCATGGATTTGAAGAAGAACCTGAAGGAGCATGGGCTCAGGCTCGGACAGATGCCGCTCATCATCCAGTTCAACAAGCGCGACTTGCCGGAGGTTCGCAGCGACGAGGAGATCGCGAAGCTCGCTGCGCCAGGGCGCGAGCCGGTGTTCATGGCAAGCGCGATGCGCGGCGTGGGTGTGGTTGAAAGCTTCGTGGGGTTGCTACACCTGACCTGGAGCGCGCTCGACGCGGAGCACGATCTGAACAAGAAGTTCAGCTTCGACTCCGAGGCTTTCCTGGCCGACGTCGCGCGGAAGCTAGGTCAGACCTGTGAGCTGTCACAGACGCTCCGGGCGAGCGTTGGCGGGGCGCTCGACGTGCTGCGTCCCGTGGGGGAGCCATGACGCTGCCCGCGGCGCCGCGCGGCCTGGACGAGCTGACGATGGGCGACTCCATCAAGCTCGACGATCTAGTCGATCGCGAGGCGCTCGGTGAGATGCTGCACAGTGTACGCGAGCTGTATCAGATATCGCTGCGTATCTTCACGCTCGACGGGCGGCTGCTGGCGGACGCCGCCGGTGAGCTCGCGATCTATAGTTACCTGTCGGGCTTTCGCGAGGCCCGCAGCGCGGTCGACCAGGTCATCGCGGCGGTCAAAACTCAACCGCTGGGTCCGGAAGGCCAATCGAATTACCCGTGTGTCACGGGAGCGTCTTACCGTGTCGTCGCGCTCGAGTACGACGGAAGAGCGCTAGGTCGCATGATCCTCGGGCCCTATGCCACCCCCGAGTGCGCGGGGCCGAGCGCGGCGCTGGAGAAGCTCGACCGTGAGCTGAACCTGGCTCACGTGAGCGAGCTGTTTGCTTCATTGCCACGCGCGCCCGAAGCCTTGGTGTCGAGTATCGCGCGCCACCTGACCAAGATGCTCGACCTGGTCTTCTTCAGCGGGCATCGGGCCCTGCTGACCAGCAACATGCACCTGGCCAGCGTGCGCGAGAGCTTTCGCGAGCTCGAAGACAAAAACACGAAGATGCAGGTTGCCTACGATCGGCTCAAGGAGCTCGACCGGATGAAGAGCAACTTCCTGGCGACCGTCTCCCACGAGCTCAGGACGCCGCTCACTTCGATCATTGGTTACAGCGAGATGCTGGTGGAAGGACTGGCCGGCGAGCTGAGTGACGAGCAACGCGACTTCGTGCAGACCATCCGCGAGAAGGGTGAGCAGTTGCTCAACTTGATCAAGGGCTTGCTCGACTTGTCGAAGCTCGAGAGCGGCACGATGAGCCTGCGCAAGAACAACACCGAGGTCAGCAAGGTGGTGCGTGAGGTCGTCTCTACGATGCAGCCGCACGCTCTGAAAAAGACGGTTCGCTTGGAGCAGTACGTCGATCCGGGCATGCCTCGCATGTGGGCGGATCCGGAGCGCTTGCGTCAGGTGCTGATCAATTTGACCGAGAACGCCATCAAGTTCACGCCCAGCGGTGGCTGCGTGTCTATCCGAGCGTGTTTGACCAGTATGGAAGCGCCGGCTGCCCAGGAAACGACCGGTATGGTGTTGCTGGGGGCGAAACGTACCGCGGTGGAGTTCAGGGTCGAGGACACCGGCATCGGGATTCCTGAAGCGGAGCGTGAAAAGGTGTTCGACGCTTTCTATCAGGTGGACTCGAGCTCGACGCGCCAACAAGGCGGCACCGGCCTCGGGCTCTCGATCGTGCGGCGGCTGGTGCAGGGCCATGACGGCGACATTCGCATCGAGAGCAATCAGCCCGAGGGCAGCGTGTTCGTGGTGACGATTCCCGTGCGGCGTGCCACCATCGCGTGACCCGAGCGAGGGTGCTCGTCGGGGCACGATGGCCAGCACGCGTCCGGGCTCCGAGTTCACTCGTATCGCGCTCATCGAGCGGCTGCTTTCCGCGAATGCACCGCGTTCGCCCGCCGTGCAGGTCGGGATCGGCGACGATGCAGCCGTGTTGCGCTGCAAGGGCGGTCTGATCTGGAGCATCGATGCAGCGGTCGAAGGGGTGCATTTCGAGCGCCGCTGGTTGACGCTGCAAGACGTGGGTTATCGAGCCTTCCAGGCGGCGCTGAGTGACGTCGCCGCCATGGGGGCGCGGCCGCTAGCGGCGCTTTCGAACCTGGCGCTGCCACGTCGTTTCACCTCGAGCGAGCTCGCCCGACTGGCCGAGGGGCAGGCTCTGGCGGCGCGGGACTCCCGCTGCCCGATCGTCGGCGGCAATCTGACCCGAGCTAGTGAGCTTTCGGTCACAACGAGCGTGCTCGGGCTGGCCGAAAGCCCGTTGCTGCGCAGCGGAGCGCGCGTGGGCGACGAGCTGTGGTTGGCGGGGCAGGTGGGGTTAGCGGCTGCCGGCCTGGCTGCCTTGCAAGCCGGTCGAAGGCCGCGCACGGGCTCGCTCGCTCGTTGCGTCGACCGCTGGCGACGCCCGTCCGCGCTGATACAGGACGGTCTCCGGCTGTCGCGCCGTGCCAGCGCCGCCATCGACGTATCGGACGGCTTGGTGGGTGACGCCGAGCATCTCGCGGAAGCCAGTGGTGTGCGCGTGATTGTCGACGCTGAAGCGCTCGTCGCCGGGTTGTCCGACGACCTGTTGCAGGCGGCCG
>DASQDA010000122.1:0-1906 GCA_035634435.1 Polyangiaceae bacterium | reverse complement strand
ACGGCGTCTGGGTACAGAAGCTCAACTACGGGCGTGAGTACATGGGAGTCGAGCGCAGCACGTTCGTCGTCGACCGGCGAGGAACCATCCGCAAGCTGTGGCGTGCGGTGCGGGTTCCCGGCCACGTCGATACGGTGCTCGACGCCGTCTGAGGCGTTACGCCACCAGCGCGAGCCTTGGCGCACATTCGGCTCCCAGGGCCCGCCGCCGCGTGTCATGTTCGGGGAGCTCAATGCCTGCTCGTTTTATTCGCGCCGGAAACACCGCCAGCCGCCGCTCGATGCTCTTGCTCCCGCTGCTCGGCGCGCTGCCGTTGGGCTGCAAGCGTTCCTCGGAGCTGAGCGCCGAAAAGGCAAAGGCTCACGCTACCCTGTTGGTGCAAGCCGCAGCCAAGGACGTGGACGAGATCCGCAACGGACTGCCGAAGGGAGCCGAGCTGCTGCGCGAGTATTTCTCGGGCGACAAGTTCGACGATCCTGGCCTTGCTCGTGAAGCCCTAGCCCGCGCGCGCGGCAAAGTTCAAGACCTACGGGTTGCGAAGTCCACGTTCTTTGCTCTCGTGGACACGAACGGCCTCGTGCTGCGAAGCGATCAGGAGAACGACGTGCTCGCGGGTCGCAACCTGTTCGGCGCGTTCCCCGAGCTGCGCGCGGCGCTCGACGGGAAGTACGTCGAGAGCCGCGGCGAAATGGCCGAGGCCGCCACCGTTCGCGGACGGGACGCCCAATGGGTCGCGGCCCATCCCGTGCGCGACGCCCAGCGCTTGCTCGGTGTTTATGCCACCGGGTGGTCGTGGTCGGCGTACGCTTACCGCCTGGAAAACCAGCTCAGAAGTAGCGTTCGTGCGTCGCTGGGAGAGCGGGAAAAGGAACCGCTCCTGTACGTGTACGTGGTGGTTGGCAAGGCCGTCTTCGGTGCGCCCCTCTCGCCGGAGGTGAACGCGCGTGTGATCGGTGAGCAGCAATTCGACGGCGCGGCTGTCGTCAAAACCCCCAGCGCCGTCGAGCGCGAAATCACCGGTCGCGACTTCGGAATCGCGTTCCTTGGCGCGCCCAAGCTCGGGCAGGGCGTGGGCATCGCCGTGCTGCGCAGCGAAACTTGAGCGCCAGCAGCTCAGACATCCGGAGAACGCTCGAGCTCGATTGCCGGATCGGCCCCGAGCCGACCAAAGCGGTGGAGGCCCACCACCATGGCAACCAGCCCGATCAGCGTGAGCCAGCGAGACAGGTCCTCGTCCCCGCTCGCCGCGAGCGCGATGCCAACCACCGTGGTGGTGGCTGCCACCTTCAAGAGCGTGCGCGTGGCACCTTCGCGTGGTTTCGAGCGTTCGGGTTTGGGCATGGCTCGCTTTCGCTTCCCGCGGACGCGGTACGGCAGGAAGACCTTAACGAAGTGAGCGGACGAGCGCCAGCTTCGCCCTCCGAGCTGGCGCTCGTGTGGCCCCAGACACCGTCTGGCGCCCCTCGATTGACGATCACGGTGGCTCCCGGCAGGCGGGCGCCTGCTATAGCCTGCAGCATGCCCCCACGGGCGGCTCTCCTCGTCCTGATCGCGACGCTCGCTGCTTGCGCTTGCCAGCGGCCGCGGGTGGCCAATCCGCAGGCGGCGGTGCGAGCGTACGCCGTGGCCGCTGAGCGCGGTGACGCCGATGCGCTGTATGCGCTCTTGAGCCGGCGCTCGCAGCGCGAGCTCGGCCGCCAGGGCACGCGGGACCTCGTGCGCGACACGCGGCGTGAGCTTTCGACTCAAGCCAAAGCGCTCCGTGGCGATGCCCCCGTGCACGCCACGGCCGTGGTGCGCTACGTGGATGGGGAGCAAGCCGTGCTCGAGCTGGAGGAGGGCGTGTTCAAGCTGTCCTCGGCGGGCACGCTGCCGGCCGCCGCGAAGACGCCCGTGCAGGCGCTGG
>DASQDA010000121.1:0-3731 GCA_035634435.1 Polyangiaceae bacterium | reverse complement strand
GTCAACCTGATCAAGCCCATTTCGGAGACCTACGTTTACAAGGATCCAGGGCAGTGCAAAAACCACTTCCAGCCCGAGCGCTGGGCGACCTTCAAGAAGGAGGTTGACTGGTTTTATAAGTCAGCGGCTGGGAGCTACTGGGAGGGCATGCAGAAGGACCACGGGTACAATCCCCCGCCGGTTTGGAGCATGACAGGCAAGCTGTTTGGCAGCTTGCACGAGGCGGACGACACCTTTTTCAAGTTCCTCGCCAGTATCGATGTCGTGCTGCACGCGGGCATCCTGTTGCTGTTCAACTGGGCGTTTGGCTGGCGCGTCATGGCCGTTGCTGCGGTGTTCTGGGCCGCCAATGCGCCGGCGGACTTCTACTGGACGGGAGGCGCTTTCCTGCGGCAGGACTGGCTCTTCTTCCTGATTGCTGCCCTGTGTTGCGCACGCAAGCGGCACTTCTGGTTGGCGGGTTTTGCCCTCACCTGGTCCGCGTTGCTGCGCATCTTCCCCGGTCTTTTCGTGCTCGGGTGGGCCATCATCATCGGCATAGCGTTGCTCGAGAACATCCGCCGCGGCCCCAAGGTCGTTCCCGGCGACAAAGCCAGAGGCCTTCTCCGTTATCTGCACCCGGATCACCGACGCGTCATCGGTGGTTGTTTGCTGGCGCTGGCGACTTTGGTGCCGGCGAGCATGGCCGTGTGCGGCGTCGACTCTTACAAGCAGTTCTACGATCATACGCTCAAGACCCATGCGGGCACCCCGCTCACCAATCACATGGGTCTGCCTGCGATGCTCGTGCACACCTGGGACGGGCGGATGCGGTTCGGCCGCGACGACAACTTGTCGGACCCCTTCCAGGACTGGAAGAAGGGGCGCAATGACCGCTTCGACAAGATGAAGCCGGTCTACATCGCGATAATGCTCGGGCTCTTGGCCTGGACGGTGTGGGCCCTCCGCCGCACCAAGCACCTGTGGGTGGGCACGGCGCTGAGCCTGCCCTTCGTCATGAGCTTCGAGAACCTGACCTGTTATTACTACTCGTTCTTCATGGTAGGCGCGGCCCTGGTCGCGGTCAGACCGACGCTCGGCGTCCCCTTCCTGATGGCCAGCGCGATCGGTAAGATCCTGCAGTACTCGCCGGACGGCTTCTACTGGGTGGACGATCGCTGGGTGGCGATCACCTACGTGTATTTCATACTCTCGCTGATCCTGCTCTACGGCTACTCGAGGCCGTTTAGCCTGCAACGGCTCAGGGCGTGGTGGAACGGCAAACCGGAGCCGAAGGCGACGGCAAAGCCGAACACGCAAGACCCTATCGAGCCCGAGCCCGCGCCCAGCACGGGCGTCTGAAAAAAACGCCAGCGCGTTGCTGCTGCTACCGCAGGGGTCGTAGCAGCAACGCCCAAGGAAGCCCCGCTTCCGAGCCGCGTGCGCGAGTGGCGACGGCTTCGACTCGGACCTGGCTCATCGCCACAGGCCTTCAGCGCTACAGGGCGCGGCGGACGTCGTCCCAAACGCGCGCGACTCCGGAGGGGAAGGGTCGCAGCGCGACGTCGAGATGATCGTCCTCGGTCTCGACGGCGCGCACCGTGACGAACGGCACCACGAGCGCCAAGAACCGCCGCAGCCGAGCGTCGCTGGCAAGCTTGGGGTGCCGAAAAAGATCGAGGGTGATGCGGTCCTCGCGCGCTTCGACCAGGATGGGCGGGCGCTTGGGCATGTAAGCCACCAGGTTGCCCGGCTTGCTGAGGTCGAGCGCGCCCGAACGCAGCAGCGCCGCGAGCGGGCTCTCGACGCGGTCATCGAGCACACGCAGCTGCACGTTCGCCAGGCGGACCTCGAATCGCAGCTCGTCCTTGGCGATGCGGACGCGCTCCACGTACACGTTGGCTGACGCACGCAATGGCGTTCCCATCAGCTCGAAGCTGCCGGCAACGCGAACGCCCGGCGGCGTCGCGGCAATTTCCATGTCCTTGGGCGCACGCTGCCCCCCGGCGCGCCCCAACAACCAGCGCAGTGCCGGGATCGGCAGACCGAAGCGTAAAGCCGTGGCACTGCGCAGCACTCTCAGCAGCTCCTCCGGGTGCTCCTTGAGGTAAGTGAAAGTGGCCTCCACGACGGGCCGAACGGATTCCATGACGCAGCAGTAAGCCACAGCTCGCCCGCCGGAGCGAGCGCATCGTTCCGCGAAAGCACCCCTGAACGCGCCGCGCCGGCGTGCAGCGAAAGCGCCACGCGTGGTAAGATTACGCATGAGCGTCGTTCCGCCTCCGGAAGTGCACAGCACCCTGCGACGGCATTTGCTCGCGACTGGCCATCCGATTGTCCTGGACCTGGCGGGCAGCCACGGGGACTTCGCGAAAGACGCGCTCAGTGGTGACGAGTACCTCGATTTTGCCGGGTTCTATGGTTCCAACGCCGTCGGCTTTCAACACCCCAGGCTGCGCGACCCGGAGATGCGCGAGCGACTCGCCCTGATCGCCAGCATCAAGGTCGGCAATCCCGAGTTTTACACGAGCGAGCTGGCCACTTTCGTCGCGACGCTCGAGCGGACGGTCGCGCTGCCCACCCATCCCCATTACTTCTTCGTCGAGGGGGGTGCGCTGGCTGTCGAAAACGCCATGAAGACCGCCATGGACTGGAAGGTGCGCAAGAACCTGGCGCGCGGGTCCATGGGCGAGGTTGGTCACGAGATTTTGCACTTCACGAAGGCTTTTCATGGCCGCGCCGGCTACACGCTGAGCGTCACCAACACGGACCCGGCCAAGACGATGTACTTCCCCAAGTTCGACTGGCCGCGTGTGCCCTGCCCTGCGGCGCGCTTTCCGCTGGAGGGCGAGAACCTGGTGGCGACGCAAGCAGCGGAAGCCGAATGCCTGGCCGCCATCGAGCGGGCATTCGACGAGCGCGGGCATCGGATTGCCGCGATTCTAATCGAGCCAATCCAGGGCGAAGGTGGGGACAATCACTTCCGAGCCGAGCTGCTGGCAGCGCTGCGGCGCATTGCCGATGAGCGTGAAGCGCTGCTGATCTTCGACGAGGTGCAGAGCGGGATGGGCACCACCGGGCGCTGGTGGGCGCATCAACACGCCGCGGTCGTACCCGACCTGCTGTGTTTCGCCAAGAAGCTTCAGGTCGGCGGCTTCTTCGCCTCGCGGCGTATCGATGACGTGGACAACGTCTTCAAGGTTCCAAGTCGCATCAGCAGTACCTGGGGCGGCGCGTTGCTCGACATGGTGCGCGCCACGCGTATCCTCGAGATCATCGAGGCGGAAGGCCTCGTCGACAATGCGGCCGAGCGCGGCGACGAGCTCCAGCGCGGGCTGCTTGCGTTACAGGCCGAGTTCCCGGAGCACATCTCCAACGTGCGTGGCCGCGGGCTGATGTGCGCCTTGGACCTGCCCGATGCCGACAGCCGCACGGCGCTGCTGAAAAGCTGCTTTTCTCAGCGTTTGCTCGTGCTCCCCGGGGGCGTCCGAACCTTACGCTTTCGACCGGCCTTGAGCGTCGAGCCGGGCTCCGTCGCGGAAGCGCTGCGGCGGCTACGCCATGCAGTGGTGGCGTGGCGCGCCACCTGAAAGCGGCGTAGGTGCTCGCGAGCGCTCCTTGTCGGGTCGGTGCAGCGCTTTCGGGGCGTCGGTAGGAGCGGCCCCAACGACGGCGCTCGCAACGTGCGGTGACAGCTCGCCGCGGAGGCGGTCGCCGAGGGACCCAGCCAGGCGGGTGAGCAGCTCGGGAAC
>DASQDA010000120.1:0-12658 GCA_035634435.1 Polyangiaceae bacterium | reverse complement strand
GAAGCCGCCCTGACTCGTTGCACCCGCCGCGCTCCGTCCACCGACGTTCGAGCCCCCAGCACCACCGCTTCCAGCGTCGCCAGCAGCGTTATCGTCGCTCCCGTCGCCGGCATCGCTCCCGCCGCATGCGGTCGCCAACACGGTTACCAGGCCAACTGCCATCCATCCACGGAGCTGCGTATGTTTCATCTGAGGCTTTGTCTCGCGTCTTTCTGTCGGGAGTGCTCACGTGAATACGGCACAGCGTTGCAGCTCTGAAGGGCACGGTCGTCATCTCCTCTCATCGCGCGATGGAGCGCCGAAGCCCGCTGTACGAGGAGCAAACGAAACTCGCTCCAAGGTGCGCGAGCTCGACGGCGGTGTCCCATCCGCGCACATCGGGCCGGTCGCGGTGTCGGGGAAGCGCGACAGGCACGATCTGGGGTTCGAGAGCTCGACAATGACAATCGTGGCAGCAATGGCAGCCGACGCTGCCGCCGATACGGGTCAGTGCGCGCTGCAATTGAAAAGCGCGCCAGGCGGAAATCGAGCCGCTTCGAGGCGGGGACGCGAAGTGCGCGCGTGAACGCCGCAGCGACCTACTGGTACCGTGTCGTCCCGGGATACACTTCGCGCAATGGCGAACGAAACGTTCCGTGGCAGCTGTCACTGCAAGCAGCTTCAGTACGAGGCGGACATCGATCTGGCTCAGGGCACCAGCAAGTGCAACTGCAGCTACTGCTGGAAGGACCGAAACTGGTCGGTTGGTCTCAAGCCGGAACAGTTCCGCTGGATCGCTGGGGAAGCGGAGGCCGGAAGGTATGGGTTTCTTCCCGGTTCGCAGAACGCGCACGTGTTCTGTCGGAACTGTGGAGTGCGCATCGGCACGACCGGCTATGTCGAAGAGATCGGCGGCGCGTACTGGTCCGTCGCGCTCGCCACGCTCGACGACCTGCCCATCGACAGGCTCGTTGACGCTCCCGTTCGCTTCATGAACGGACGGGACAACGATTGGTTCCACGAGCCGCCCGAGACGCGTCAGCTTTGACGTCTCCAGGCTCACTCTGCCGAGGGCCGGCGCAGGCCCGCGGCGAGCTCGAAAATCTTCGGGGTGGCCGGCTCGCCGTCGAGGTACTCGGCGGCCTGCAAAAGACCGATCCGCCGTAGGCTGCGAACCATGACCTTGCCGCTATCGGGATAGACGCACACCTCGTGTGGATCGTGCAGGCCGATCGCGAGGTAAACCAGGTCCTCCTCGAATGGGTTGGCGATCTGGTGGGCGATCTGGGTTCCTGCGGGACATGAAACGCAGTCTCCAGGGCGGAGCTCACGAGCGTCGTCGCCATAGCGCAGCACACCCCGCCCAGAGAGCACGAAGAACACTTCGTCCTCGCGCTGGTGGTAATGAAACGGGCACATCGTGCGACCCGGCGGAAGCCGTGACTGAGTCACGCCAAGGCTGCCGCCCTTCGCGGCCGACCGCACCAGGCGTCTATCGAACCCGCCCCAGTGCTCCCCCGCGGTGTGGTCGACCTCTTCCACTTCCTGAACGTTCACCACAGGGCTCGCGGCTTTGTGCATGGAAGGCAGTATGGCCCGTCCCGCCCGGAAGCGAACCGGGTCCTCATCGCCGCAATGCCCAACTCAGCGACTCGTCACGGTGGCGACCCGGTGCGCTGCACGGGCGCCGGGCCGCACGTGCGCCGAGGGCGCGTAAGACTCGGTGCAAACGCTTGACAATGGTTTCTCATTTGGTTAACCATTCATGGTGCAGGCTGCGAAGGGATCCCGAGCATGAAACCAACTCCACCCGGCTGGTCACGACTCAGCACTTCCGTGTTTTACGATGATCCGAGAGCAGCCATTGCTTGGCTGTGCGAAGCGTTCGGCTTCGAGCTTCGCCTCAAGGTGGAGGGTGAGGACGGCGCGATCCACCACTCCGAGCTCTGTTTCGGCGAGGCGGTGATCATGGTCGGGGGCACCAACGGGACCGAGCCATGGCAGAAGCTCTTCCGTAGCCCGCGTTCGATCGGCGGCGGCAACACGCAGTCGGCTGCTCTGTTCGTGGACGACGCCGACGCGCACCATGCCCGCGCCGTCGCGGCAGGAGCCAAGATCATTCGCGAGCCGCGCACCGACGACTACGGTGACGACTACTGGGTCGACCGCACTTACGGCGCGGAGGATCTCGAGGGCCACCTCTGGTGGTTCATGCAACGCATCCGGGGCACTGGTGAACGCTCCTACATCAAGTAAGCTCGATCGAACGTTCGCGGCGTTGTCGGACCCGACGCGGCGGGGCGTGATCGAGCTCTTGCGCCAGCGGCCATATCGCGCAAGCGAGCTGGCCGATTCGCTGTCGATGACGCGTCCGGCGATGAGCCGCCACTTGCGCATTTTGCGCAAGACCGGGCTGGTCACGGAGCGCGAGCTGGAAGAGGACGCGCGCGTGCGGCTCTATCGCCTCGAGCCGGAGCCGTTCGCCGAGCTGCGTGCGTGGCTGAACGAGGTCGAAGCAT
This sequence comes from Polyangiaceae bacterium, assembly GCA_035634435.1. GTDB lineage: Bacteria > Myxococcota_A > Polyangia > Polyangiales > Polyangiaceae > PMG-095. The sequence continues at coordinate 10,160 of DASQDA010000120.1, read as the reverse complement.
TTTGGGCCGACCAGCTCGGCGCTTTCAAGCTGCATGCCGAAAGCCGTCCCAGGCGGCGCAAGTGACCAGCGATTCTCCTGCACCCCGTGCCGACCAAGCGAGCGTTTCCGTGTTGGTGCATGTCGCACCCGAAGAGGCGTTCCGCCTGTTCACCGAGGAGATCGACGCCTGGTGGCGCGGCGGTCTCAAGTACCGCATCGGCAAGCGCCGCAGCGTGGTGCATCTCGAGCCCAAGCTCAGCGGCCGCCTGTTCGAGTCCTTCGAGACGACCACCAGCTCCTCCAAGGTCGTGGAGACTGGGCGTATCACGCAGTGGGAGCCGCCCTCGCGCTTCGTGCTGGAATGGCGCGCGCTGAATTTCGCGCCCAGCGAGAAGACCGAGGTCGAGGTGGTATTCGAAGCAAGCGCCAGCGGGACGCTCGTCACCGTGCGCCACCGCGGCTGGGCGCAAATTCGCCCGGACCATCCCGCGCGTCACGGGCAGCAGGCCCCCGCTTTTTTGCGCAGCATGGGGCTGTGGTGGGGCAGTCTGTTGAGCTCGCTCCGCGAGCACGCCGACCGGCCTTGAGCTCGCGCACGCATAGAAGCGTGAGGGTCAGCTCATAGCGACGTGCAGCCGCGTGCGGCCCAGCTGGTAAGCTTGTCCGCATGCGCCGACCGCCCGCGCGTCAGCAACCGAGCCCGCCGGAGAACCTTGCCGTGAATGCGGCCTTGGCGCGCATCACCACCCCCGCCCGCCCGGCCTATCCAGAGCTCGGCCTGACGAAGATCGACGTCGCCCGCTACTACGCGGACGTCGCCGCTTGGATGTTGCCCTACGTGGCCGATCGTCCCCTCACCCTGGTGCGCTGTGAGCACGGCGCGCGGTCGGAGAATGCTCTGCGCAGCGACTGCAAGTTCCTGCGTCATGGCTCGGGCTGGCATCGCTGGGCGCACCCGAGCATCCGTCGTGTACAGATCCCGGAGCAGAAGAAGGTGGGCGAGTACCTGGTGGTCAGCTCCGAGGAAGGACTCGTCTCGCTCATCCAGGGGGACGTTCTGGAGGTGCATTGCTGGAACAGCACGACCCGTGACCTGGAGCGCCCGGATCGCTTCGTCTTCGATCTGGATCCGGACCCTGGCCTGCCTTTCGGGCGCGTGCTCGAAGCAGCCCTGGCTCTCCGCGCGCTGCTCGCGCGCATTGGTCTTCAGAGCTGGCCCAAGCTCACGGGCGGCAAAGGTCTACACGTGGTGGTGCCGTTCGAACCCGACCTGGACTGGACGAACGCGTACGCTTTCTCACGCGTGCTCGCCGAAACTCTCGTGAAGGAGCACCGCCACAGCCTGACGCTGCAGTTCGAGAAGGTGCGGCGCTCAGGCAAGATTTTGATCGACTACAAACGAAATCACCGGGCTGCCACCGCTGTTGCCGCCTACTCGACGCGCGCACACCGGAACGCCGCGCTCAGTGTTCCCGTGGCCTGGGACGAGCTGCACGCCGGGCTCACGGCGAGCACGTACACGCTCTGTAACGTGCGGCAGCGCCTCGCCGCGCTGAATGCAGACCCCTGGAACGACTTCTGGGCTTGCCGGCAGAGCCTCACGGCGCGACTCCAGCACGGCTGAGCGGGCCGCGCGGCACCACGCATATATTCCTTGACATGCATATGCTGCAAGAAGCATATTCAGTGGGTGATCGAGATGTTTGCTGCTCTAGCCGAGCCAAACCGCTTCAGGATCGTCGAGCTGCTGCGCTCGGGGGCCCGACCCGTCAATGACATCGGTGAGCGCCTCCAGCTCAATCAACCGCAAGTCTCAAAACATCTGCGGGTGCTCAAGCAGGCCGGGCTCGTGGCGATGCAGCCACGCGCCCAGCAGCGGCTCTATGAGCTCCGCCCAGAGCCTCTAATGGAACTCCACACCTGGCTCGAGCGCTACCGACGACTGTGGGACGCGCGCTTCGAGCAGCTCGACGAGCTCGTCGACGAGCTCTACGCGAAAGAGAAAGCCAAATGAACGCAAAAGTAACCAATGAGTCGGCGCCCGCGAACGTCACCACCATGGAGCTGAGGTCCGATCGCGCCCTCGTCATTTCCCGCACCTTCAACGCACCTCCGCGTATCGTTTTCGACGCCTGGACGCGCGCTGACCTCGTCAAGCGTTGGTGGGCGCCGAGCTCGCACTGCGTCACGATCGCGAGCTGCGAGGCCGACGTCCGAAAAGGTGGCAAGTACCGCTACGTGCTCCGCCAGGCCAGCGGCGAGGAGATCGGATTCTCGGGCGAGTACACCGAGGTCACGCCGCACTCGCGTCTGGTCTATACGCAGATTTTCGAGCCGATGGCGGACGCGGGAGCCGTGATCATCACGGTGACGTTCGAGGACCACGGCGGAAAGACGCGACTGATATCGCATGAGGTGTATCCCTCCAAAGAGGCTCGCGAAGCGGCGCTCGGTGCCGGGATGGAGCACGGCATGCGCGAGACCATGGACCAGCTCGACGCGCTGGTTGCTTCGCTCTAGTGTGCTCAGTCAGCGCCTACGCTTCCTCGTCCGCAAGCGCCAGGCCGACGATGGCTATCCGCCCCCCCCGCATCTCTCGTACTCGGAGCCTCACACCACCAACGGTGACGATGGCTCCGAGTGCCGCGTCGGGCACACGGCGGCGGATCAGCTGCTCGAGAGTGACATCGGCCCCCTCGCCGGTCTGGATGTCGTAGAGCGCCAGTAGATCACCAGCCGTTGCGCTGCCAGGCAGCGGAAACTCGGCAATCAGCGGCGCTTGCTCGGCGCCCCGGCTGCGAGCGAAAATGCGGTCGACGGGGTCACGCGATTCGCTGTCCACGACGATGAAGACGTGGTCGCCAGCGAGAATTTCGCTGGAGCCACGCGGCGGGATCAGCGTCTTGCCGCGGGCTATCATGGCCACTACCGCGGTCTCGGGGAGCGCAAGATCTCTCAGCGAGCGGCGGGCAGCGCGCGAGTGCTCGTCGATGGGGTAATCGACGATCTCGGCGTTGACGTCCGAGAGGGACGAGATCTCGAGTGAGAGCGGCGGTTGCGGCTCGGGCGGCTCCTCCACCTTCAGCATGCGCGCAATCCAGGGCAGAGCGCCGCCCTGGATCACGGCAGAGAGGAGCACGACGAAAAAGACGACATTGAACAGCCGTGGACCCGCGGCGAGGCCGGAGATCAAGGGGTAAGTAGCGAGGATAATGGGCACCGCGCCCTTTAGCCCCAGCCAGCTGATGAGCGAGAGCTCCCGCCAGCTGAAACCGAAGGGCAACAACAGAGGAACCACTGCCAGCGGTCGAGCCACCAGGATGAGCGTCACCGCGATGAGCAGCCCAGAACCCTTGACGTCGAGCAGCGCGCTCGGCGTCGACAGCAACCCGAGCACCACGAACATGGCGATCTGTCCGGCCCAGGCGATGCCATCGTGAAACAACAGGGTGCCGCGTTGGAACACGATCTTGCTATTGCCGAGCACCAAACCCGCCACGTAGATCGCCAGAAATCCGCTACCGTGCAGCACCGCGGCAAGCCCGAACGCCAGCACGCCGCAGGCCGCGGTGAGCACGGGGTACAGGCCCGCGGCAGCCAGGTTGATGCGATTGATCAGTGCCACGGCGAGCTTTCCCACGCCGAAGCCGACGGCGAGCCCGACGCCCATCTGCAACGCGAAGAGCAGCGCCAGACGCGGCCCGAGCGGTATCTCGCCAGTTTGCACCTGGATCAACGCCACCGTGAGGAAGACCGCCATCGGGTCGTTGACGCCGCTTTCCACCTCGAGCGTGGCGGCAACACGCCGACGCAGACGTACACCCGCGGAGCCCAGCAGCCCAAAGACTGCGGCCGCGTCCGTCGAGCCAACGATGCTACCGAGGAGCAAACCCTCGAGCAGGGAAAGGCCGAGCACCTGCATCGCTACGAGGCCCGTCACCAGGGACGTCAGCAGCACTCCGAAGGTCGCGAGTACGGCCGCGGGTTTCCACGCCATGCGCAGGTTGGCCAGCGGGGTACGCAAGCCACCGTCGAAGAGGATGAAGGCCAGCGCCACCGTGCCGATGGCATGGGCGAGCTGATAATTCTCGAAGGGAATTCCCCCCACCCCTTCGGAGCCAGCCAGCATACCGAGGCCGAGAAACAAGACCAACACCGGAAGCCCCAAGCGCGCGGAGAATTTGCTCGAGAGGATCCCGAGGATCATCAGGAGGCCGGCCAGCAGGAGGAGCTTGTCGATCAGAAACACGCTTCAGGATCTTCTCGTTGGCGGCGACCGGCTCCAGGCAGCAACCCAAGCTCGCAGCGACGTTGGACCGGACCCCTACCATGCGCGCGAGTAACCCAGCTATCTTCAGGTGATTGGCGGACGATGACGCGTCAGTCACCAGCCTTGGCTGCGGCGCGCGCCGGCACGGCGGCGCCCGCCGACGCAGGGGCAGCAAGGGCGGGGGTTTTCGCCGGTGCTTCCGGCTGCACGCAGACGCCACGGACGAAACGCACCCGCCAGCTCTCACCTTGCTGAATATTCACTCGTGGGTACGAAGCCAGAATGCGCTGCAGAGCGGTGGCGAGCTCCGTGGCCGTCTGCTTGGCAGGTGCGTCGGCGGGCTTGGCGACGCAAATCGAGACGTCAGGCGCCGTGGCAGCCAGGTGCGTTGCTGTGGCCACTTGCGCCACGAACGCGAGCTCGCCGTCGGCGGGAACCAGGTCGTTCGAGGGGATGGCTCCGTCCTCTAGCTTCACCGGCCCCACACTTTCCCGCAGCGACCGTTCCAGCGCTTCTCGAGCATCGGCGCCAAGCGTGGGCCCCAGGTGCACGACGCGGACCCGTAGAGGGGACTCACTGGCGGTGCCCACGTCGATGGCCAGAGCCTCACCCAAAGTCGCGGAAGGCCAAGCGGAGCGCACGGCATCGCGCAAGAAAGATCGGGACTGCTCGAGCTCCTGCTTCAGCGACGGCACGGGTATCTTCGGTGCCACGGCGCGCAGGAGATCGGACTCGAGCCCAGCCAGGGCGCTCGCGTCCGGGACGGCGTGCACCTGTATTCGCGGAACGATATCGACCGCCGAGCTGATGTCCTTCGTGAGACTCGCACGCGCCTTCTCCGCGTCACTCGCCGTGCCCAGCACGATGAGCGCTGCGTCGACTTGACCCCGCTCCACCCGCACGCGGCTGTGCACCGCGTGCCCGGCGTGTCGCGCAATTGCCCCCCGCACTGCCGCGCTGACGCGCACCTGCCAAGCGACCTCGTCGAGCGCGCGCCGGAGGGGCAGGTACACCGCCGCCAGCAGCGCGAACGGCATCACGAGCCTCAGCGCTGGACCACCCGGCGAGGCGAAGACCCGCGCCAGCTGGCGCGCCAGAGCTCGCGCCAGCGGCGCATCCTCGCCCTCGGCAAGCTCATCGCGCTCGAGGGACGCGACGTCGGCCTGGTTGAACCCGACCGCGACGAACGCCAGCGTGCCGACGAAGACGATGGCAACTAGATTGGTCAGAAACAGCAAAGCCGCACCGCCGGCCACCGACCAATCGACGGTGCCCACCCCGTATCCGCTGGCGCACAGCGGCGGAACCAACGAGATACCTATGGAGGTTCCGGCGGCGGTTGCGGCCGTGTCCGAGCCCGGGCGTACGGCTGCGTAGACACCGGCGACAGCGCAGAAGCCAGCGGTGAATAGATCGAGAACGGTTGGCGTCGTTCGCGACGCAATCTCAGCGTTCAGATCGTGAAAGGGTAGCAGCAGGGTGATACAGGCGGCACCGCCGATCGACACCACCACACTCATGAGCACCCGCCCCGCTGAGCGGAGTACGAGAAAGGGTGAACCGGTAGCCAGACCCATCGCCAGCGTCACGATTGGCGCCATCAACGGAGCGACCAACATGGCGCCGATGATGACCGCCACGCTGCCGAGGACGAGTCCCAGCGTGGCGATGCCAACCGACACTACGAGCTGCAGCCAGTACGCAGAGGCGTCGCTCGCGCTGCGATGCAGCATACCCGCTACGATGGGCGTGCGAGCCTCGGTCTTGCCGCCTAGCAGCTCGAAGAGCCGATCCTGCAGACGAATGACGTTCGAGGTCATTTCCCCACCAGCCGCGGCGGCTGCGCCCCCGCTGCTGCGTAAGCCCATCCCACGAGGGTGGTGGGCTGCAAACACGGCGCGCAAGCTCCGGCGTCCGTGGGCGCGGCGTGGGGACGAACCATCGGGCCCTCATACCACGGAAAGCCGCGCACCGAGCAGCCGCTGCCTCGTTCGTGCCGCGCCCAGCCCGGCTGCATGCTACCTGTTTCGACACGCGTGAGAGGCTGCCGCATGGCGCCGCGAAGCTCACCGGTAGACACATTTTTCGCAGAGCTCGAGCATCCGCTCAAGCCCGGCATGGAGAGCTTGCGCGCCGCCATCCTGGACTCGAACGCCGAGATCAGCGAGCACATCAAGTGGAAGGCTCCGAGCTTCTGCCACCGCGGCGACGACCGGGTTACGTTTCGCCTGCCGCCAAAGGGTGGGCTACAGCTCATATTTCATCGCGGTGCCAGGGTGAAAGACGTTGCGGGCTTTCGCTTCGAGGACGCGTCGGGGTTGATTGCGTGGGCAGCGGTCGATCGCGGGGTGGTGACGTTGACGGATGGAGCCGACGTGCATGCCAAAACGGCGGCGCTGGTGCGACTCGTCAATGCCTGGATGGTGGCCACCGCCGAGCCGGTACCCGCGGGCCGCGCGACCAGGTAAGTCGCGGAGCGCACGAGAAGGGCGCCGCCTTGATCTTTTCTTGATGGGCCAGCCGCGCGGCTGACGTCGCCTCGATGCGGAGCGGGGTCTTGCCCTCCTCGTCCCGGAGGAAAACCTGGCATGACTGCCAATGCCCTGCTGCAGCTCGCGCTCCACCTCGCGCTGCTCATTGCCTGTGCGGTTCCGCTCGGCGGCTACATGGGGCGCGTCTACTCCGGAGAGGCGCGCTGGGCGCAGCGCCTCGGTGGGCCGCTCGAACGCGTCGTCTACGGTCTGGCTTGCGTCGACCCGCGGGAGGACATGGCATGGAGTCGGTACGCCCATGCAGTGCTGCTATTCAACTTCCTCGGCGCGCTGTGCATCTACGCGCTTCAACGCTTTCAAGCATGGCTGCCGCTCAACACTAGCGACATGAGCGCGGTGCCATCCGAGCTTGCCTTCAACACCGCCGTCAGCTTCGCCACCAATACCAACTGGCAACCCTACGGCGGGGAGACCAGCCTCAGCCACCTGACACAGATGCTCGGCCTCGGCGTGCAAAACTTCCTCTCGGCAGCCACGGGTATGGCCGTTCTCGTTGCCTTCATCGGCGGCTTCACCCAGCGGAGTGCGCAGGGTCTTGGCAGCTTTTGGGTGGATCTGGTCCGTTCGACGCTCTACGTCCTGCTGCCCCTCTCGTTCGTGTGGCGCTGCTGCTGGTCCCCCAGGGCGCCGTGCAGACCGACCTCGTCGCCTCCATCGTCGGTGAAGCCGAGCGACTCGAACGCTTGGTGGGTAACTTGCTCGACATGACGCGCCTCGACTCGGGAGCGGTGGCCCTGAAGAAGGACTGGGTTCCCCTCGAGGAGGTAGTCGGCTCGGCCCTAACCCGCCTCGAAGAGAGACTCGAGCAGCGCCCCGTCAGCGTGAAGATCGCAGTCGATGTGCCGCTGGTGCTCGTCCATCCCGTGCTCTTCGAGCAGGTGTTCGTGAACCTGCTCGAGAACGCGGACAAGTACACCCCGGTCCCAAGCTTCGCGTGACGGAGCCCGGGTTGGTTACCGCCTTCGCGACCGCTCCTGAAGGCTCTCGACAGCTGAGCGATTCGCCAGCGCGGCTCGAACACGGGCCTCGCCGGACAGGATCTCGTCGCGCAGTATGACAGGCGCAAAGACGTGACCGAAGGGCTCCGGATGGACGCACCCCAGCGGGGAGCAACCCCCGGCTGCAGCTATCGCAGCCGCGTAACTTGGCAAGTCGAAGAAGTGGCTCGCCACGAAGGTAAGAGCCGACACCAGAGATTCGCGCTCGCTCGGCTCGCCTAGCCCGAGCAGCACACCCATACAGCGTTCGATCGAGAGCCAAACACCGTGCGCCGACAACACGCGAGCCCGATAGCGAAGCCACTTGGCCGCTCCGGTGCGATTGAGCCATCCACTGCGCACGCGCGTGATCTCTTCGACGAGGGAGTCGCGATTCCAGCCAGCCCACTCGCCAGCCACGCACCACAGATTGAACGCCACCGCGGGGGAAACCTCGTAGCGCCACACGTCGCGAGCCTCGACAATGCCGAGGCCTGCCTGAAGGCAGCACAAGGCGCTGTGAGGGATGCGGTGGCGAGTCTCGGTATCCAGGAAGTGCTCGGCCAAGGATTCCCAGACCTCGACGCGACCGTCATGCCCTGCGATGTGCGTCATAGGAGCCCTTGCTGGCGAGCGCCCAGTTCGCCCTGCTGCGCGCGAAAGCCAGGCCTCTTCGAGTATGACCGCTCAGCGCGCCTTCTCCAGCGGACACCCGCACGGGGCGGTTCCATTTCCGCTCGGGCGTTCCGCGTGGCATGAAGGGTGTGTCCGATGCCGCTCGTGTACTTACCCACAGCCGAGGCCTTGTTTTCGTGGGGCAACGAGCCAGTCCCTGCGGAGCTCGCGGGCCTCGAGCACGCGGCGGAGCCGCACTCGGCGCTGCTGGTCACGCCCGACGGTCCGCGTGAGGTGCACGGACGCAAGCTGCCAATCCTGGCCAGCGTGACGCTGCTCGCCGCGGTTCCGGCAGCGGCGGTTGCGCGGCTCGCCGCCTCGCTGGGCTCGTGGGTGCTCGCGAGCAAGCTCGCCATCGATCTCGCCTCCCGGGAGCGCATCATCCCGACGATCACGCGAAAGCAAGGTGGCATCGAGGCACGCTGGGCCGCTGCGCTTTCGGCAGCCGAAGACGCCGCCAAGGTGGCCGCCCTCGCGCGCAGCATGCCGCCGTCCGCGCACGCGGTGCCGGTCCCGGCTGGCGGCCCCCGGGAAGTGTGGGCGCCCGACGCATTGCTCCGCGCCTACCTCGACGCCGTCGTCGACGCGCTGGTTCGCTCGGCGCGAGGCGGGCCCGAGCTGCTGCCCAGGCCGCCGGCGGAAAAAGACCGCGGAGGGACGCCAGCCAATGCCATCGCTGCATCCTGGGACGAGCGCTTCCGCGCCGCGCTGGAGGCGCAAGAGCCAAGCTTTGCCACCCGCGGGTTTGCGGAGCGCTCAGTGCTCGACGCCATCGAACGTTGGAGTGAGCCAGCGCTCGGCGCGCGCGATCGCCTCCGCGCTTGTTTCCGGCTGGAGTTGCCCGCGTCCGATGCCGAGGCATTCGTCCTGCGCTTCCTGCTGCAATCCCCGGACGATCCGAGCTTGATGGTGCCAGCGGCAGAGGTGTGGAAGGCCAAGGGCCGCAGCCTCGAGAGCCTTGGTCGCGCCTTCCGCGACCCGCAAGAGTCGCTGCTCGAGGCGCTTGGACGCGCAGCACGGCTGTTTGCGCCGATCGAACGCGTGCTGGCGAGCCCGAGGCCAGAGTCGCTCGAGCTCGACCCCGCTACCGCCTGGGCCTTTCTGGCGGACGCAGCCGGAGCGCTGGTCGATGCGGGATTTGGCGTTATCGTACCGAGCGAGCTCACCGCCGCAGGGCAACGCCGGCTGCGCTTGCGCATGCGCGTCGGCGGCAAGTCGAAGGTTGCGGGAGCGGTATCCGGCGCCGCCGCGCTCGGTCTCGATGAGCTGCTCGCGGTAGACTGGCAAGCCGTCATCGGCAGCGAAGCCCTCACCTCACAGGAGCTGGCAGCGCTTGCCGAGCAGAAAGCGCCACTCGTTCGCCACCGGGGCGCGTGGGTCGCCATCGATCCCCGCGAGCTGGGTGATATTCAGAAGCGCATTGCGGGCGGTCCCACGCGCATGACACTGCGCGACTCAGTGCAGGCCGCTCTCGCGGGCGAGACGCGTGACGGGCAGCTTTCCGTTGCAGTGACGGCGAGCGGATCGCTCGCCACGTTGATCGAGCGTCTGAGCCAGAGCGGCCTTGGCGAGCTGCCCGCGCCCTCCACCCTGCGCGCCCAGCTGCGCAAGTACCAGGAGCGCGGTCTCGGCTGGCTCGTCACCATGGCGTCGCTCGGACTTGGCGCCTGTCTCGCCGACGACATGGGCCTCGGACAGACCATCC
>DASQDA010000119.1:0-5135 GCA_035634435.1 Polyangiaceae bacterium | reverse complement strand
GCCCTGAACGAAAAGCTAGTGCTGACGTCGGAGGCGATCGGCTGCTGAAACTCGATGGCGCCGATCAGATGGGGATCGCCGCACGGATGAAACGTGGTCGACAGCCAGCCACTTGCTCCATCGGAGTAGTGTTTCCAGTCGTGCTTCGGCACGAGCAGCTTGAAGCCATAGTAGGTAAAGTCGCAGTAGCCGAGCTCGACGAAGGTCTCGTAACGGAATGGCACCATGCGCGTCCGTGCCGTGACGATCTGGCGTTCACGGAGGACGTTGATGGCCGAGACTTGCATTTCATCCATCAAGCCAGTGTCGATCAGCTCACAGATGAAGACATCGCAATCTTTGGGAAGAGCAACGCTGTGGATGTCTTCGTTGAACACCTCGATCACGTCCGTGAGGTTGTTGGCGCGGACGCTCTTGCGCAGACACGACGCCAGATGCGCATCGACCTCCACGGCGTAAACTATTTTCGCGCCAGCTTGCGCCGCGAAAAACGAGAGGATGCCGGACCCGGTCCCCGCGTCGATGACGACGTCGCCCTTGCGCACCGTGGCGCTGATAGCGGCCTTGAAGGCGGTCGTGCGCTTGAAGTCGAGCAGGCACTGATACGGGAAGTCCGTGTTCGACCAAATTTTCATGTCCATGAGACGATGCCTTTCGTCAGACGCTTGCAAAAAGCGGCTAGCTGCGCGCCAGAGAGACTGGCGGATTTCGACACCCAGTTTGAATTCACTGCCTCATGCAAGGAGAGCGAGGCGCTGGCCGCCACAGCGTGGACACCCATGCGAGGGTGCTCACGCCGCGCGTGAGAATGCGCAGGGGACGCTGTCACTCGACCTCCGATGCGCCGCCACGAAGTCGTGCTGCGCGCGCGCGGCGCATCGGCGCGAGCTGCATGCTGACTGCGGCCTGCACGGGCAGCCTGCGTTCCTCGTGCTGCGCGTACGCTGCCGCCGACGAGGGAGCGCGTCGAAGGACCCTCACCCGTACAGGTAGCAACGAATATTTGCATGACAGCTATCCTGGTGCTGGACTTCCGCCGCGACGGCGTCTCCCCTTGCCAGTAGCGTAGTTCTATCTCACGGAGTGACGATGCGCACAGACCTTTCACCTGCATCGCAGCGAAATGATCGCGCGGCGCAGCGTCGTCACGAGCACGATCGCATCCTGCGAAAACAGTTCGCTACCGCTGGCGGTGCAGACGTGACGCAATGACCCGCAGCGCACCCTGTTGGTCCGCGCCCCCGAGCTGCTCGCGTCGCATGGTACTCTCTTGCGTGTCGCGCTGCGCACCACCGAGGCTACGTGAACCCTGCGTTGAGCTCACGCTATGGGGAAATGCGGGAGGCGAATCCGCGCCGAAGCACCACTGCTGGCCGGCTGGATGGCATCGCGCGCCGGCGCACCAACCCCCATAGGTTATGCGGATTTTGGCAGCTGTGATGTGTCGTGGCGGCGAGCTGGACAGCGACGGAGGCTGAGGCGTGACGCTGACGCGACAATGCCTCCACTCGCTCCATCGCCGCCGAGCCGGCGCACAGCGCCGTGCGCGAGCGCGCACACGATAGGGCTACCTGTGCCCACACTTACCCACGTGTAGTCGCCACGAGATCGCGTCGGCCGGCGTGGCGCCGAACGCGCGCGCTCTCGAGCCGAGGGCGCGTGCTTGCCGGGCGCAACTGCTTTGGGCAGCATGGCGTCATGCGTAGGGCCGCAGCTTTTGCCATAGCTCTGCTGATCTCGAGCCGGGCGCCCCTGAGCACAGCGAGGGCCGAGCCGGCAGAATCGCCGGCGCATGGGGACACCGCGCCCGTGCGTCAGCGGGATGGACATCACCCGGAACCGCGTGTGATCGTGACGGTGAGCTCGCTGCGTGGTCCCCACGAGCGACGCGAAGTAGAACGCGCCGCGCGCGCCGCGTGGGCGCCGATCGTCAAGTGTTACAAGTCGATTGACCGTCGCGCGCGCGGCATGCTGCGGCTCGAGCTGGTGGTTGCAGGCGATGGTAAGGTTGCAGACGCGCGGCGCACGAGCTCGACGTTGAAGCGACCTCAGCTGGCGGCGTGTCTCACCACCGTCATGAAAGGCGTGTTCATGCCGAAGGCCGTCTCGCGCTCCATCGCGTCACTCGAGATCCGGCTCGCGCCGGGTGACTCCTGAGCGCGAGTCTTTCGAAACGGGAAGTGCAAGGTTGGCGACTGCTCAAGAGTCAGGCGTGCACACGCCGTCCAGGCAGGTCTCCCCCATCTCGCAGGGGAACTCCTGGGCACATGTGCGCGGGGCGCCTGGCTGGCATCCTGCGTTGCCGAAGCCGAGGAACTCCTGCGAGCTCTGTGCTCCGCAGGAACAGCGGCCGTGATCGAAGCGCTCCCTCAGGCAAGCGGCGAAGGCCGCGTTGGGCTCGCTCATGGCGACGCGGCTGACACACCCGTCGTTGCCCATGTCCACGGCGAGCACCCCGTTGCTGCGACAATCCGTGAGCGCTTGGCATTCGCGTGTGACCTCGTTCGCCCAGCCGAGGAAGTCGCAGGGGAAGTCGTTGGCGCCGGTGCAGCCAGTGGCGGCGGGACGCTCCTCACACGGCGGAGGAGTCGTGTCTGGCTCGATGTCCACCAGGCCTGCGTCGCCGACCGGATTCGTGGGTGGTGGCGGCGCGACCAGACCGCCGTCTGGAGGCTCGGCGATCTCTGCTCGGCGCGAGCAAGCGCTCAGCGCGAGGCAGAGACAAGCGAGGGAACCTATGAGCTGGCGCATGGGCGCTCACTGCCTCTCTTCGTCAGTCAAGGTGCGATACCAAACGATGTGCCACTCGGTCTGCAGGAAGGTGCGCTCCAGCAAGATCGAGCTGGGTCGCAGCGGGAGGTCAACGCGTCGAGCCAGCTCGCGAGCTTCGCTCACGGTCGCGGCTCCCGGGAAATACTCGTCCATGAACAGGTAGGTCGTCACAGGATCTATCAAGAGCACCTCGGTCGTGCGCAGCAGACGATAGCCCCCGCTGGCCCGAGGGCTGGCCACGAACGTACCTGCGTGGCGAACGCTGGGCTCGGGAACAGCGACGGCGTCAGCCGAGCAAGCGGCGTTGATGGCCGCACATGCCAGGAGCAGCAGCGTCTGCCAGCGCCTCGCTATGACACCGAGGCCCTGCATCAGAGACCCGCGCGAATGCCAACGCTGCCGCGAAGCAGCAGGGCTCCAAAAGGAAAAGCCGCCGCCGAGCTCAGCTCCGCCGACAACGCCAGTCCGCGCGTTGGCATCAGCAAGACTCCGGCGCCTGCGCCCACGAAAGCATCGCCTGCGCGGCGCCACACATGCAGCTCCTGCTCCAGGTCATTGCCTCCCTGCGTGGCCAGCCGGATATCCTCTCGAACGCGCGCGGACACCTCGATATCGTACATCGCGTAACCCCCATCGACAAACGCGTACGGCGCCCAGCCGGTGCTCGCAAACGGATCGGCCTTGAACACATGAGTGCCGCGCAGCTCCGCGGAGTACGGAATGAAGGCGCTGCCGCCGGGAGGGGTGGGGCCGCGCCCGAGCACCGCGTAGCCGAGGCGGACGCCAACACTGTTCTGCTCCGAGATCAGGTGCTCGAAGCCCAGCACGATCCGCAGCGGCCGGGTGCCAATCGCGGGAGGCTCGTTCGTGTACACCGGTGCTCCCGTGTAGATCACGCCGTCGCGCTCACGCCGACACAGATAGCCCGCTTCCTCCTGGCTGCGAACGCTGCAGGCTCCGGTGGTCGACACCACCCCAAGTCCGCTCTCGAACTCCAACGTGAGCCAGCGCTCGTGACGCAGGTCCTCTTCGCAGATCCCGTCCCATCCGCACGTGAGACCGCCCTCGCAGTCGGCGTCTGACTTGCAGGGGAGCCGTTCCACTTCCTCACTCGGGCAGCCTGGCAGTCCCGGAGGACAGTCGGCGGGGTCGGGACAGCGCCGAGCTTCCGCGCGTGCGTCGCTCGCTTCCCGCACGATCGTCACGCGATGAGGTCGATGGCGCGACCCGCTGTAGGCGATGACCGCGTTGGTCGCGTCGTGGGCTCGGAGGTAATAACGAATGTCCCCCGTGATAGTGCTCACTTCTAGACACGGGATTGCCCCGCGAAAGGTGGTGCCCGTGCGGCGGAGCTCGAGGGCCGTCCAATCCGTCGAACCGTGGACTTTGTAGTAGGCAATCACGCGTCGCACCGGCAACGTGGCGGGCACGTCGATGGCGATCGGCACGGGCGTAAGAATGTCGCGTACCTGGTGCTTGTCGAGAGCCGGAGAATGCAGTGCGGTTGGGCCGAGCTCGACGCGGCCTTGCTCACCCAGAGCGCGCCCACTGAAAAGTCCGAGCGCGAGCGTCGCGCCCGCCGCGGCGCTCGCCCAGGTGCGCTGCCGGCGTTTCACGGCGAGCCCTCACGTGCGCCAGAACGGGTCCGGAGCACACGGAATTCGACGCGCCGGTTTCGAGCACGTCCGCGCTCGTCGGCGTTGTCCGCCAGCGGCCGCTCCTGACCGTAGCCGCGCGCCACCAAGCGACCCGCTTCGATTCCCAGTCCGCTCAGGGCCGCCACCACCGCGCTCGCGCGGTCGCGCGACAGTTGCGCGTTGTGCTCGGGGGTGCCGGCATTGTCGGTGTGACCCTGCACCTCCACGAGCTCCACCTCCGGATGCCGACGCAAGACGTCGGCTACGGCCGCGAGAAGCGCGGCGGAGGTTGGCAGCAGGTGTGCCGTGTTGGTTTCGAACTGCACCTGCTCGGAGATGACGATCTGCTCGGCGCTCAAGCTGGCGGAGGGTGGAGCTTTGCAACCGTTCTGTTCGACCACGTCTGACCTCGGCCCTGCCTCGCGCGGGCACGCGTCGCTGGCGTCCGGCACTCCATCGGCGTCGCCATCCAGGTTGGGCGGGCAGCCATGGGTCAGTCGCCGCGCGGTTGCCTCGCCGGCGAGCCGCGGGCACGCATCGAAGGCATCGGGAATCGAGTCGTCGTCAGAGTCGAGCGGTTCCGGTGGGCAGCCGTGGAGGAGCGCGTACCGTGAGGGGGTCCCGGGCAAACGCAGGCACATATCCGTGCTGTCGGGGATGCCGTCCGCGTCCTGGTCGGGCGGCGGCGCAGGTGTTTCGGGCGACCAGCCAAGCGCGACAATCCAT
>DASQDA010000118.1:0-4687 GCA_035634435.1 Polyangiaceae bacterium | reverse complement strand
ACGATGCCACGAAGAAGAAGAAGCCCGGCGAGAGCGCCGCAAAAGTGGAGACGACAACGCCATGAGCCTGGGTGAACGCATCGAGCGGCTGGAAGAGCGCGAGCGGCGCCTCCTGGCCGTGCTCGCGGTCGTCGTCTTCGTGTTGCTCGTGCTGCTGATTCCGCTCGGCGTGACGGCTGCTTTGCACGGAAGCCGAACAGCCAACGACGAGCTGCGCGCCGCGATCGTGCAGATTGCCGACGGCCGTGAGGTGGTCGAGCGCAATCGTGCGCTGCAGCAAGCGCTCGAACAGCGTTATGCCAACCCTGCGCCGCCGCTCGCCTCGTTCCTCGCTCGGCTAGCCTCCGAGGTGGACCTCGAAATCCCCGAGACGCAAGATCGACAACCGGTGCCCCATGGCAAACGCTTCGAGGAGAAGGCGACGAAGATTAGCCTGCGTCGCTCGGGCATGTACAAGATCGCTCGTTTCATGGAGCTCATCGAGCAGTCGGGACACCCGGTAAGCATTAGCCAACTGACCATTCGCAAGCGCGCAGTGGAGCCTGACTCGTACGACGTCGATATGGTGGTCAGCGCGTTCGAACGCCGAGCAGTGGTGAAGACCGCCGCGCCGGCGGGCACCGGGACGGCGGCGCAATGAATCCGCGTCTACGTCGTCCGCTACGCATTGCCGCCTACGTCGCCTTCTATTTTGCGGCGCTCTTCCTGTTTGCGTACCTGACCTTCCCCTACGAACGGCTGCGGGATCGTATCGTTCAGCAGTTCAACCACCAGCAGACCGGCCCGGACGCCATGCGTCTGGACATCGACGCCGTCGGGCCACACTGGCTGAGCGGTGTAGAGGCCAGGGGCATTCGCTTGATCTCGAGGGGCAAGCCGATCACGGACGCGACGACGGGGGCGGTCGCGCTCAAACCGGACGTGCTGCAGATCGAGCGAGCCCACGCGCGTGTGGGGCTCCTGGGGCTTCTCATCGGAAGTGTGCGTGTGAGCTTTGGTGCCGAGGCGTTCGGCGGAACGCTCTCCGGAACCACCTTCGAGAGCGATGGGGCGCGCCGCGTCGAGGTCGAGCTCGAAGAGGTGTCGCTGGCGCAGGCCCCGGTGCTAGCCGACGCGGTCGGCTTGCCGCTCGAGGGTCTCGTCAACGGGGAGCTGGAGATGGTGCTTCCCGAGGGCAAGCTGGCACGCGCCGACGGTACTGTCGGGCTGAAGATCACCAACATCGGCGTGGGCGACGGCAAAGCCAAGATTCGGGACACCATCGCGCTGCCGAAGATCAACGCGGGAGATCTGACCTTCGAGGGCCAGAGCACGGCGGGTCAGCTCAAGGTCACGAGCTTGTCCGCCACCGGTCCCGACCTCGAGCTCAGCTCGGAGGGCAGCGTTCGCCTGCGAGATCCACTGGCTACTAGCCTGCTAAACCTGACGGCTCGCTTCCGCTTCACGCAGCGCTACACCAATCAGAGCGAGCTGACGCGAACGTTGTTTGGCGCGCCGGGTTCCAGCATTCCCGGGTTGTTCGATCTCGACCCCAAGAACAAACGGGCGAAGCGTCCCGACGGGTTCTACGGCTGGCGAGTCTCGGGACAGCTCGCGCAGCCGCTGTTCGTTCCCTCTGCCAGCGGCCCCGCCACGGGCGCCGCAGGTGCGCCACTGGGCGGCTGATCCACCACGGCTCGGTCCGAGAAGTAGCCATCGTCGCTTCCGTGGACACCCTGCGACGCGCAGGCGACCCTCGGGCGTCTGGACGGCGGCGACTAGTGGGACAGAGCACTAGTAGCGACGACGCCAGATCAGGTCGAGGGCGGTGGCTCCGCGGTCGCCGAGCACCGCGGACAACGCCCAGGCTCGGAGCAGTCGTAGCTCGACGGTCAGGAACGTGCGATCGGGGCTCTGGCCGGCGGCGGGCTCGCCGACGGCGCGAGTGACCCGCGCGGTCACGCGCGGAGTGAGTTGCATCACGATCTCGGGGCGCGCCGTGCCGGTGCTGGTGTCGAGACGGGCGCTCACTTCCAGGTCCGTGACGCTGGATAGCGCCTGATTGAGTCCCTGGGCCACCGTGCCGCCGATCGCGCTGACGGCGGTGCCCGCCGTGCCGCCGCCACCACCGCTGCCGAACGATCCGTCGGGTGTACCAAACATCAACAAGCTGATGATCTGGTCCTGCGTCAGCGGCGGCTCCGAGCGCAGGTTGAGCGTGCCTGCTTGCGCCGTGCCCAGGTACTCCGCGTAAACCGTGTAGCCAGCAGGCGAGTCCCAGCGGGCCACGGCGGTGACCGTTGGATTCGAAGGATCTGCTCCGTCGAAGGTGACGACGCCGCGTTCGATGGCGAAGGTCTTGCCCGACACCTCCAGTGAACCGCCACGCACCTCGATGCGGCCCGTGATAGCGGTGTTGCCGTTTTCACTGAGGACCTGCACGCGACCTCCGAGCTGGGCCTCGACCGAGCGCCCGCGTTTGATCCACACGGAGTCACCGAACTGCACGATGATGACGCTGGTGGTCGGTTCAGCGGGTGGTCCAACGTCCTCGTCCTCGTCCTTTTCGAGGGGTTGCACCGGCAGCGTCACGAAACCTCCGTCGCGGCGATGTGTTCCGACGCGGACCCCCTCGGCAGGTTCCAGGTTCTGGATGCCTGGCTGCCCGCCCTCGGGCATCTCGAGGTGAAAGGTAGGAATGTTCACCCTCAGCTCACTGCGCGCATTCTCCGGGGAGTTCTCGAACGTCACGTTGATGTTGCCCCACGCGTCGCCCATGGACACGCCTTCCACCGTGATGGGCAGCTTCTCGTCTTCCTCGATGCGCACCTGGGCTTTTGCCGCGCGCACGTCCAGGCCCTGCACTCGCGCGGAAGCAGCTACCGAGACACGCCCTGTCACGCCGCGTGCCGTCAAACGCTCGAGGCGGATCTGATCTTCATGGATCACCAACCGCGCATCAATGTCGCTGAAGCGCTGACCGATAGCGGGGAGCTGGATCACACCGCGCTCGAGCGACGCGGTGCCATCGAGCGTGGGTACGCCCTTGACCATACGTGCCTTGAGGTTCGCATCGAGGCGGCCTCTGAGCTCACTCACGGCGGCACCGAGCAGCGGTTGCAGCGTCTCGATCCTGAACCGCTGCGCGGTGACCTGTGCCACGAGGTCGGGATCGATCTGAGGGACCAACTTGCTGCCCCAGCGCATGTTCGTGCGAAGCTGCACCTGCACGAAGCCGCGGTTGCCGCCCATGCGCAGCTGACCGGCGAGCTCATCGCCCTCGGCCAGCACGGTCCCTTTGAGCTCTTGCACGGGAATGAGCCCGAGGATCACGCCGCTTCCATCGATGGTGCCGCTCAGGCTTGCATTGCGGCCGAAGTCTTTCAGCTCCAGGTCGAGACTGAGCGGCCCCCGGATCTGGCGGTTGTAGAGCTCGGGAATGACGCCCAGGGGGAAGCGCTCGAGCTTGGCCTCGATGTTGGCGCGCACCGGGCTCGGCTGATCGGGGGCGCGCTCTTCTAGGAGCTTCGGCAGCTCTCCGGTCCACTGGGCGCTGATGAGCCCTACTCGCCGGCCGTTGCCCGTCGCCTCGAGCGCGAGCTCACCGCCCGTACGCTCGTAACGCGCGTTGAGCTCGGTATCGACGCGCAGCTTGCCGTCGCCAGCCCTCAGGTTTTTGACACGTCCCGCCGCTCGCAAACGGGGATTGCCCACGGTGCCGTCGGCATCGACCTGTAACGATCCAACGCCCGCGATCGACTTGGGACGAATCAGATCCGGCAGCTTTTCGAAAGCACGCGGCGGGACGCTCAGGGAGGCTCGCAGAGGCAGTGTGGCGTAGTTCTTCTGCGCCGCCGCCAGCCCGCCGAGGCCAGCAAAGCGGGTTTCACCCTCCACCAGGACGAGATCACCCAGACGATCGTAAAGGCTGCCGCGAAACTCGGCGAGCTGTGCCTCCCGGTCCAGCTGAAAGCCGATACGTCCGTCGATGCCCGTGATGGTCCACGGCTCGGCCTCGCGGGCCTCCGCGGCGGTTTCGATCTTGTCGGTCTTCGTGCGTTCCCCGATCAGGTGAAGCGAACGCGTCTCGACGTGAGCAACCAGCGTGGGGCGCTCGGGTTCCTTGCTGTTTCGATCCGCACGCAGCGCGAACAAGATCACGCCTCGCGCCGATTCGAACGGCACGTCGGCCATGCGCAAAAGAGGCATGAGCTGACGCAGATCGATGTGCCCCTCCATGGCGATGGCACCCTTCAGCTGCTGCAGCTTCGCTTGCGTGAAAGGCGGTTCGAGCAAGCTGACGTCGTCGAGCGCGATCTCCGCGCGCGCTGCCCCGCCGAGCCGCGCGTTCAGGTTCCCCGAGACCTGTTGCCGGGCGATCACCAGATCGAGGCCGAGCTCACCGTTCTTGACGTTGCTGAAGCCAACCTGCTTGATGTTGCCGCGCACCTGACCCTCGGGTGCGCGAGCTTCGCCCGAGTAGGTCGCCTGAACGCTCACCAGCGCGCTCTTGACCGGCAAGTCGGCGCCGAACATGCGTGCGAGACGCGGAACGTCGAGGTTCTGGGTGCTTAGCTGGACCCGGCGAAGGGTACCGGCGTACACCGCGGAGGCCTCGACCGTTCCGGCGCCCTCGAGCTTTACCCCTGAGACGCTGACGCGGCTGCCCACCACCTGAACCGAGTCGGCGCCCAGCGTCACCTTACCG